>JAYTUR010000804.1:0-4315 GCA_043744475.1 Saprospiraceae bacterium
GTTTTGCGCCACGAAGTACCCCTCAGTATAAAACGTCATTTTGTAAATACCGACGGGCAAAACGGTGTCTTTGGACAGTAAATCAGCGACTCGACCATCGGCATTTGTGATGCCTTCTGCGAGGGTGTGCCAATAACCATCAGCCGATTTTTGCGCTAATTTTAAAGAGACATTGGCAGCGGGTTTACCGATAGCCGTATCTAAAACATGTGTTGTTATTGAGCTCATAGCAACAGTTTTTTTAATCGAATTTGAGTAATTTTATTTTGCTCCAACATGGCGTTTATTATTTCTTCAACCACATCATTTTCGTAACGTTCTTTCAAAATAGTCAGCATGTCTTCTGCTGTTTTGCCACTGGCAAAAACGATGAAAATAAAACCGAATTTACGGGAATACAAGTCATTATACTTTTTTAATTCTTCTAAAACGCTATCAGAAGCAGCTTGCACTTTACCTTGTTCACCTGATGCCCAAACGGCGGTAGAAGCAAATTTTTCCTTCAAACTTTCCACATCGCCTATGCGTGGATGATGCGTAAATGCCTCAATCCAATCCGATTTTTTGCACGTCAACCAACAACTTTCTGCTTTTTGAAACACATCTTTTTGATTCAAAAAAGGGCGCGTGTCATACATTTTTTTGACCCATTTTTTTGACCCACAGCATTTTGACATATGCGTTTCAAAGGCATCGAAAGATAGATTATTGAGTTCTTGAAGGGTCAGAACATCGGGTTCAATAAAGCCAAAAAGGCGTAGGCGACTGATGCCACCATCTGGAAAAATCGTCAATCTGACATGCGTAAAACGCTCATTTGTTAATAGTTCTGTTTCAAATTCATGCTCGGCATCGGGTTGCAATTTTGTTTTGTTGAGTATGGGTATCCATTTGCACACCCCCTCAGTATAAAAAAGGTTTTCCTCATCTTTTGCCAAAATACACCCTTCTAACATAAATCTATCGGGATAATTGCCTTTAAAATGGGCTGTATCAACGACCACTTTTTGAATCCGTCCTTTGCGTGCCAAACGCAAAATGAGCCAATCTCGATTATTTGGCGTGCGGTTGCGCTTAGTTTCCCAACCGTCACCCATATTGACACCGCGATTGGGCATATTAATATTGTCTTTGTGGCTGAAAAATTGGTCGTTGCACGCAAGGGCTTTACCGCCATTGACGGCTGCGGCAAGGTCAATCAATTCGTTAGAAGGCACTTTAAGCCAATCTTTTTGTACTTCACCATAAACTTTTAGCCTTGCAACACCGCCATCGGGGAAAATATTGAGGCGTAAATGAGTCCATGCTTCTTCGTTTTCAATGGCATAAAAGTTTTGACTGCCTGGATTTAAAGGTGATTTTGGCAAAATTTCAGTCCACACGGCATTTTCGAGGTCTGATACTGAGGGGGTGTCGGTTGCATCATCAAATACCATTCTACACGCCTCGATACTGGCAAACGGCGGATGATTGCCCAAAAAATGGTTGGTATCAATGTCCATGCCTTGAATGATGCCGCTGGCACCGAGTTGAACGAGACACCAATCATGCCCAGCGATGCGTTTGCGGCGACTTTCCCAACCGTCCATCCACTTACCACGGTCGGTGTATTTGTCGGGAATAAAAATGCCGCGTCCGGGCTTGATGAGATTTTCTTTTTCAGCAAAGAAATCGTCGCTACAAGACAGCACCCGGCCACCAAAACGCTCTGCGGCGAGGTCAGTTAGTGCGGTAAATTGAGGTAAATCATCGGTTTGATGTGTCATTTTATTAATCATTTTCACGGCTCAAAGTCCCTGTTATGTAACCAAAAGCATCGCCCGAAGCGACAAATATATCGTTGTTGTTTTCCATATCAAAAGGCTTCAAATTGATGGGTAAATAGTGCAAATTAGGCATTTTGAAACAGATTTTATCGACAATGCCTACGTTTTTTAAAACAACTTCACCCATAAGATAGAGCGATTGCTGAAGGGAATCGCTGTGGTGTTCGGCGAATGTACTGCACATTTCTTGACGAATTTTATTTCTAACTTCTCGAAAATCAATATTTTCGAAACGGCTATAAAGCCAAACGGCTTCCATTTCCGTTGCCAATATGCGGTCGGCTGCGGGTGGTAATGTTGTAAATTTATCAACAATATAGCCTTCAAAACTGGATTTCGTGGTTTTCAAAATACGCATACCTCGAATGCCCGATTCGACTGAAACGCCTTCTGCACGGCTACGCCGTATCTTTGTTATTTGTAGTTCATTGCTACCGCTGATATAAGTGTAAGGTTCTGCAAATGTGCCGTTGACCATGCGTTCCCAACGGATTTGTGTCAGGTCAATCGTTACGGCTGAAACTTGTGCATTATTGGACAAAAAATAGTCCGTTAAATGTAAGCCAAAATCCTCAATGGTTGTCAAAGGATGGTCTTTTGCGAGGGCGAAAATGGTATTTTTCATGGTGTCGGTTGGTAATACTTTTGCATTTGACCCCTCAGTATAAACGCTGTCAAAATCGCCTTCGAGTTGAATATTGACATGAATTTCCTTAAAATCATGACCGTCTGCATGGCGTGTAACTTTAGCAAGGCGCACGTTCGATTTGCCGTAACTGTCTTGTATCAGTTTGATATTCATTGTTTTATGATTTTATTTGATTGTGAATTTTACAAATAAAACGAATTATAAGAATTTTAGAATAAAAAATTCGTGTAATTTGTGAAATTAGTGTTGAAAAAAGTAATTAAATTAAAAAAAGATGATGTACGATAAAGCGATTCATTCCCGTCGCGTGGTGTTGCCAAACGGTATCAAAGAAGCGACAATTTTTATAAAAAATGGTAAAATTATAAAAATTTCTGTTGCAGAAAGCAATGCCGATTCAAGCGGTAAGGGGGGTATTTTAAATGAAAATAATATTAAAAATTTGGGCGATGCCGTCGTCATGGCTGGTTTGATTGACCCACATGTGCACATCAACGAACCTGGACGGACAGAGTGGGAGGGCTTTGAAACGGCAACCCATGCCGCAGCCGCAGGCGGTGTGACAAGCATGATTGAAATGCCTTTAAACGCCTCGCCTGTGACGACGACAAAAGCCGCTTTTGACCTAAAAATACAAGCAACAGAGGGCAAATTGCACGTTAATTGTGGTTTTTATGGCGGTTTAGTGCCTAATAATTTTGATGATTTGAACGGCTTGATGGGAGCGGGTGTGTTTGGTATCAAGTGCTTTTTGACCCATTCTGGTATTGATGAATTTCCAAATGTGCGGGAAAATGATTTGCGCAAAGCGATGCCTTTGATACGGGATTTTGGCTTGCCTATTTTGGCGCATTGTGAAATAGATAGTCCGCATACGAAGCAGATTTTTTTTCAAAAACATCCCACAAGTTATCGTGCTTATTGGCATTCGCGCCCTAAATCGTGGGAAAATAGAGCGATTGAGCTGATGTTGCGCCTGTGCGAAGAGACGCAATGCCGCACACATATTGTCCATTTATCGTCTGCGGATTTGATTTCAAAATTAAAAAATGCTAAAAAACGATTGCCTTTGACGGTTGAGACGACCCCTCAGTATTTGTACTTCGCTGCCGAAGATATTCCCGATGGACAAACTGTTTATAAATGTGCGCCGCCGATTCGCGAACGGACAAACAACGACAAATTGTGGGCGGCATTGAAGGATGGAACGCTCGATTTTGTGGGTTCTGACCATTCACCTGCGCCACCGAATTTGAAGGAAATCGCTTCGGGTAATTTGGCGAAGGCGTGGGGCGGCATTGCAGGTTTGCAATTTACCTTGCCTGTGGTTTGGACGGCTGCTGAAAAACACGGTTTGGACATACCAGCTATAGCGAAACTTTTATCTGAAAACCCTGCAAAATTCCTTGGTTTGACCTCAAAAGGACACATAAAAGAGGGTTTTGATGCAGATTTAGTCGTTTGGCATCCTGAAAAAGAATTTACAGTTTTGGAAAAAGATATTCAACATCGGCATAAAATAACGCCTTATTTGGGTGAGATACTGAGGGGGTATGTTTTGCAAACTTATGTCAATGGTCATCTCGTTTTTGATAAAGGGCAGTTTGTGGCTTTGCAAAAAGGGCGTGTTTTGAAGCGTTAAAAAAATACGCCGAAGTTTAAAACTTCGGCGTATTTTTAAAATATCCTACCTATACATCCGTCACTCAAAATATAATTTTGTCACTTCATCTACCAAATTCGACATTTCATAGAATAAAATTGCAGGGTGTCTATATCCCTTCGTTTATTTGTGAAACTAATTTAAGTGTTTGATTATCAGGTTATTAATATTATTTTT
>JAYTUR010000805.1:0-4307 GCA_043744475.1 Saprospiraceae bacterium
AATATGAAAAACTTTCGTTTTCAACTCTATCTCTTAATTTGCGTTGGTTTGACACAAACCGTTTTAGCGCAGCCCATTGTTGCCAGCGCAAACGTCGCCGTGACCAACACAGAATCGGGTAAAGTGCGTGGCTATACGCACAATGGCATTTTTACTTACAAAGGCATTCCTTACGCACAAGCTGAACGTTTTATGGCACCAACCAAAGCCAAACCGTGGACGGGTGTGCGCAGTTCCATGACTTATGGTCCCGTCGCACCTTTACTCGACCCAACGACGAGCACCCAAGATGAAGGCGAATTTGTATTTCACCACGATTGGGGCTACACCAACGAAAACTGTTTGGTCTTGAATGTGTGGACCCCAGGCATCAGCGACGGCAAAAAACGTCCTGTTATGTTTTGGATTCATGGCGGTGGATTTACAGCAGGTTCTTCGCAAGAATTACCTTCGTATGATGGCGAAAATTTGAGCAAAAAAGGTGATGTGGTTGTGGTTTCTATCAATCATCGTTTGAATATTTTGGGCTTTTTAGACCTTTCCGCTTATGGTGATAAATATAAAGGCTCTGCGAATGTGAGCGTTTTGGATATGAAAGCAGCCTTGGAATGGGTAAAAGCCAATGTGTCTAACTTCGGTGGAGACCCTAACAATGTGACCATTTTTGGGCAATCGGGTGGTGGTGCAAAGGTCAATACGTTGATGGCGATGCCTTCGGCAAAAGGCTTGTTCCACAAAGCTATTAATGAAAGCGGCTCGTTTAGAACAGCTATGTTGGAAAAATCTGAAACCCAAGATATCACTGCCGAAGTGCTAAAAGCGTTAAATTTGAATGCAAACCAAGCAGATTCCTTACAAAAAGTGCCGTTTGAGCAATTGAGTGCAGCAGGAAAGAAAGCTTTATCGGTCGTTGCAGCCAAAATGAAAGCCGCAGGAAAGCCTAACGTCGGTTTTGGATTGAGTTGGGGACCGAGTCGTGATGGCGAGGTTTTGCCCTATCAGTTGTTTTCAAAAGAAGCATTTGAATTGTCTAAAAATATTCCTTTGATGTTGGGCACAACGAAGAATGAATTTACGCCTTTTGCTAATATGGCGATGAATAATCCGACGTTGGAACAAGTCAATGAACAAATTAAAAAGACGCACAAAGACAAAGCCGATGCCTATATCGCTGCCGTCAAAAAAGCCTATCCGATGGACACAAAACCGTTAGATTTAATCAGCGTTGATGCCATGTTCCGTCCAGGTGCGGTGGTTCAAGCCAATGAAAAATCAGCTTTGGCGGGTGGTGCGGCCGTGTATATGTATTTGTTTACGTGGCAATCGCCTGTTTTAGATGGCAAATTCAAGGCTGTCCATTGCATGGAGTTGCCTTTTGTATTCAATAACATCGCACGTTGTGAAGAAATGACGGGTGGCAAGCCTGATGCCTATGTTTTAGCCGATAAAATGAGTTCGGCATGGATAAATTTTGCGCGTACAGGCAATCCAAACCACAAAGGCCTACCTGTTTGGACGGCTTATAATGCTAAAAATACGGCTACAATGCACTTTGATAATACGTGCATTGTAAAACCACAAATGGACAAAGAATTGTTTGAATTGCTTGCGCCGAAGTAGGAACTACTGAAGGGGTAGTTTTTATAAAAAAGTCTTGGAAACACACAGTTTTCAAGGCTTTTTTATAAAAGCAGTAGGCTATTTAAGATTTTAAGTTGCACCATTTCCAAAACCCAAAGGGTTGACATTATAGTAGAGCCAAACTGGATTATACTGAGGGGGGTATAACTATTTGAAAACCACAACAAAATATAGTGTTTATGGAAAATTGGCTTCAAGACATTCAGTTGACACCCATTTTTATTTATTTGAGCGAAAACACACACCAACTAATTGTCAAATTTCTATCTTTACGAGCATTCATTCTACCACCTATTAATCAAACATCTTACGATTATGCGAATCAACAAAACAATAAGAAAAACAACACCTTTTTTAATCGCCGTGACACTTTTGGTGATTTCCTGCGTGAAATTAGCGCAAAAAACGACCCTCATCACCATCAAGGAAGACCCTGCTAAAGCAAGCAAGTTAGCTAAGGAAATTCGAGACAAAACACCCGCAAAAGTCGGTGAGGGTCTTGAATTGACGCTGTGGGCTTCCGATTCACTTGCGCCTGACCCTGTGGCGATGTCTATTGACGACAAAGGCAGGGTGTATTTGACAAGAACCAACCGTCAGAAAAACTCTGAATTTGATATTCGAGGTCATCGGGACTGGATGACGGAGTCTATTTCCTTGAAAACCGTTGAGGAAAGACGAGCTTTTTTAAGAAAAACATTTGCTCCTGAAAAGAGTAAGGAGAACGAATGGTTGAAAGACTTAAACAACGACGGTGTACATGATTGGCATGATTTGACAGTCGAAAAAGACGAAGTATGGCGTTTGGAAGACACCAATAAAGACGGTTTTGCAGACGTTTCTATGCGTATTTTGAACGATTTTAGTGAAGAAGTGAGTGATGTTGCAGGCGGTTTATTGGTGCGCGCCAAAGACGCTTTTATTGCCATTGCACCCGATTTGTGGCGTTTAGAAGATAAAAATGGTGATGGCGTATGGGACAAAAAAACGTCTATCAGCACAGGTTATCAAGTGCATATTGGCTTTGGTGGGCATGGTATGTCAGGCATTGTGGAAGGCCCAGATGGCCGTATTTATTGGAATATTGGCGACATTGGGGCAAGTATTACTACTGTTGATGGTCGAAAAGTGGAAAATCCCAATTCTGGATTTATTGCGCGGTCTAATCCCGATGGTTCTGATTTTGAGATATTTGCAACGGGCTTGCGCAACACCCACGAATTTGATTTTGACGCATACGGCAACCTCATTTCGTCTGATAATGATGGCGACCATGCGGGCGAAAGTGAGCGTTTAGTGCATGTCGTCGAAGGTTCAGATGCGGGCTGGCGTTCTAATTGGCAATATGGCAAATATACAGACCCAAAAAACAATAAATACCATGTTTGGATGGATGAAAAACTCTCGATTCCACGTTGGGAAGGTCAAGCGGCGTATATCATGCCTCCGATTCAAAATTATCACAATGGCCCAACTGGTATGGTCTATAATCCAGGCACAGCTTTGGGTTCGGAATGGAAAAACAAGTTCTTTTTGGTGGAATTTGTCGGTACACCGACCCGTTCGCATATCTGGTCTTTTGGCTTGAAACCAAAGGGCGCATCGTTTGTCTTAGATGGAGAAAAAGACATACTGAGTGGGGTGTTGCCGACGGGTATAAAATTCGGTCCCGACGGTGCATTGTACGTAGCGGATTGGATAAATGGCTGGAATACAAAGAATTATGGACGTGTTTGGAAATTAGACGTGACCAAAGATAAGAACGATTTAGCGGCTATTCGTTTAGAAACGCAGCGTTTGATGCTGTTGGATTATGCCAAACAAACACCTGATATGCTTTATAATCTGCTTGCAAATGCAGACAAAAGGATTCGCCAAAAAGCACAATTTGAATTGGTGGCGCAGGGCAAAAAAGGCGCAGAGATATTGAAAAAAGCCATCAATCAAAGCAGCAACCAATTGGCGCGTATTCACGGCATTTGGGGCATAGGCCAATTGACCCGCAGCGACAAAACGTATGCGTCAGCTTTGATTCCTTTGTTGAAAGACAAGGACGCAGAAATTACCGTTCAAGCTATAAAAATGTTAGGCGATGCCGAAATTTCAAGCGTTGGCAATGATTTGATACCGTTTTTGACGAGTGGAAACCCCCGTTTAAAGTTTTTTGCTGCAGAAGCATTAGGGCAATTGAAACAACAATCAGCTGTTCAGCCACTTATTGATATTTTGAAAGCGAACAATGATGAAGACTTGTATTTGCGTCATGCCGCAGTTCTAGCATTGACAAGAATTGGGCAAGTTGAACCGATTGTTGCCTTAAAAAACAATGCAAGTAAGGCGTTGCGGACGGCGGCGGTATTGGTTTTACGCAGATCGAGCAACCCTCAAATTGCCTTGTTTTTGAATGATAAAGACGAATACATCGTAACAGAAGCCGCCCGTGCGATTAACGATGATTTGTCCATTCCTGAAGCCTTACCCGCCTTAGCAGCAACATTAAACGACAAAAGATTCACCAATGAACCTTTGTTGAGAAGGGCTATAAATGCCGCTTTACGAGTCGGAACCGATAAAGAATTGGACATTTTAATCGCTTTTTCAAGGAGAACGGACATAAAAGACAATATGCAAGCGGAAGCTTTAGCCACTTTGGGCTCATGGGCGAC
>JAYTUR010000806.1:0-4306 GCA_043744475.1 Saprospiraceae bacterium
GTCGAACCACCCACCATCACAACAGATTGAATATCAGATGTTTGTAACTTCGCATCAGCCAAAGCCTTTTTGCAAGATGCAATAGTCCGTTCCACCAATAAAGTAATCAAAACCTCAAATTCAAGTTTCGTAATTCGGAAAGTATTATCCCCAATTTGACATTCATAAGACCCCTCAGTAGAAAGCGTCTTTTTAGCTTGTTCAGCTGCCAAACGAATGGCTTGACCAAACTCTTTGTCATTGAAAATCAATTCATTAGGTATATTATTTTGTTTCAACCAAAAGTCAATCAGTACGCGGTCGAAGTCATCACCACCGAGAAACGTATCGCCATGTGTTGACAATACTTCAAAAATACCGTCTTGAATTTGCAAAATAGAAATATCAAAAGTGCCACCGCCAAGGTCAAAAACGGCGACCGTTTCGCCCCCCTCAGTATGTCGGTCAAGTCCATAAGCCAATGCCGCTGCCGTCGGTTCGTTGACAATCCGCAACACATCAAGACCTGCCAATTTCCCTGCATCACGCGTCGCTTGCCGTTGAGAATCATTGAAATACGCCGGAACGGTGATAACTGCCTTAGAAATCGGCTGCCCCAAAGTCGTTTCAATCCGTGTTTTGAGTTCTTTTAAAATAAAACTCGACAACTCAATAGGTGTATAAAAACGGTCGGCTACACGTATTTTGACCAACGATTCGTCATCAGGTGCATCAATAATTTTATAACCGAAGTAATTTTCAAAGCCCGACACGTCTTTATAAGACTTGCCCATCAAGCGTTTGACTGAATAAATGGTATTTTTCGGGTCAGTAATCAATTTATCCTTGGCAGAATTGCCAACCAAAATACCCCCCTCAGTAGTAAAGTGCAAAATAGAAGGTACAAGCGTATTTTTCCCCGATTCATCAGCCACACATACAGGCTGACCGTCTTTCATATAAGCAACAAGCGAGTTTGTCGTACCCAAGTCAATGCCAACAATAATATCTTTTTTTTCGGAAGCAACTGTACCTGATTTAAGGTCTATATTTATCAATGCCATACTTTGTAACTGTAAGTTGTTAAAAATGTGTTTTGCGCAAAATGCGGCGCAAAACTACAACAAAGTTTGTGGCAGAGAGTTGACAGCACATTAAAAATAGGGCAAACGCATCAAAATAATGATAGGCCTTTGATTCTATGAAAAGTTTTATAGACATCCTATTTAGTACCGTAAAAGACCCACGGGTTGTTGGTCGTTGTTCACATAGGCTAAGCGATATTTTGATGATAAGTTTATGTACGCTACTTGCAAATGGCGAAGACTTTGAAGACATGGTCGTATTTGCGAAAGAAAAAGAAACTTTATTGCGCAGTTTTTTAGAACTAACCAATGGTATTCCATCACACGACACCTTCAATCGTGTTTTTCAAATGATTGATTATCAATTACTTGATTCCTGTTTAGGTCAGTATGGCAAAGAACCATGAAATACGATTGCCGAAAAACAAATTTGTATTGACGGTAAAAAGCTGCGTGACCAAAAGTCTGAAAAAATTAGCTTGAAAAAAAGAAGATATAAAGCGGCTCTTAATGATAATTATCTGCTTTCTATTGTAAAAACTTAAACGGCATTTAAGTAACTGATGTTAGGCAAGCGGCAAAATACTCCCTGTTTCTCGCTTTGCTCGAAAGGCGTGCTTTGAATTATTTTTTTAGACCGAAGTTAATTTTCTTGTACGCTTTTTTTGCGAAGCAAAAAACAGTACGAAAGCTATTTAGTGCGTAACATCAGTAAGTAACAATACTTTGATGCGTTTGCCCTAGTATAAAACACATAGCCACCAAGTATATAAAGTATTGATTATCTATGTGTGCTTTGTGGCTATGTGTTTTATAATATTTCAAATATCATCATTAAACCGATACCCTACGCCCCAAGTCGTCAAAATATAGGTCGGATTTTGCACATCAAGCTCTATTTTCATACGCAAGCGATTGATATGCGAATTGACTGTATGTTCCAAACCTTCAAACTCATAGCCCCAAACGTTGTCCAAAAGTTGTTGCCGAGAAAAACTGCGCCCAGGTTTTTTAGCGAGCGCGAACAATAAGTCATATTCTTTGGGAGTCAAATCCACACGTTCACCCCTCAGTATAACCGTTCGATTTTCGGTATCAATCGTCAAGCCTTCGTATTGCAACACCTTTCCACTTTTTGCTAAATCGTCGTTCATGGCATGTGTTCGGCGCAAAACCGCTTTTACACGAGCAACTAACTCCTTGACACTGAATGGTTTAGTGATATAATCGTCTGCACCATATTCTAATCCTATAACGATGTCGTTTTCATCAGACTTAGCGGTCATCATCATGATGGGTACATATTTTTTATGTTTCCGAACCGCTTTACAAATGTCCAAACCTGTCATTTTGGGCAAATTGATGTCCAGTAACAACAAATCAAATGTTTCGCGCAAAGCGTGGTCATGCCCCGCCAAACCATCATTTTCAATCGTTACTTTCAAACCTGCATCGGTTAAATGTATTGAAACAAGTTCTGCAATATGTGGGTCATCTTCTACAATGAGTATTTTTTCCATAATTGATATTTTTGAACAAAAGTAAGCGTTTGGGTTCACAAAAAAATCACATTTCTCTAAAAACAACTTGCGCCAAGTTTGGAACTTGGCGCAAGTTTGTAAAGCAAAACTATGGGAAAAAGAGCTATGAATTTATCGCTTCTTCCATCGAATTTTCAGCATTTTCAAGCGTTAAACGGTGTTTTCGAGCTTTTTTTTGCTCATTATTCGATTCATAAATGCAATATTGTTCATATTTAACAGGGTCTTTATCTGTCCAAATGTCTTTACCAATATTGCAAACTTCAACCATTTTTTGGTAAGTGGCGTTGCCTTGCTCCATGCGAATTTCGACACCAATATCACGGTCAGACACACGGTCTTGTTGGATATTTATGGCATTTTCAAAGCCAATACATGCATCTAAAACACGTAAAATTTGGTTTTCAGATACACCCACATCGCCTAAAAAATCAGCTTGCATACGTGCAACGCGCGCGACACGACGACCGCAAAAAAGCAATTGTGCATCGGTCATATCGCCCATTTTAGCCGTTCCAAATTTGCGATAACGACCTGACCGATTAGAGTATTTCATCTCAACACGGGTCATAATGGAACGAATGGCGTTTTTTAATTTTTCAGCCGCTTCATACTTTTTCTCCGTCACAATCATCTGATCGCCTACGAGTTCATCGTCGTCAGGCAAGTTCTTGAAACGCTCGCATTGACTGGCAAAACCAGTTAGTTTATCGAGTGAATAACCATATTGTTTGAAGTTTTCGAAGTCGCGGTGAGCGTGTCGGATACTTTGCATACAAAGCATATAGAGTTCGGCATCAGGGAAGTTGTGCATTCTTTGCATCGCTTGTTTCTTCATAACCCAATGATTTTAAGTTTTTTAAAATTATAATGTTCTTTTTATCTCAAAAAGCACCCCCTCAGTATAAAGGCGTTTTTTTCATTGACAAAAATAGTTTTAAAAATTTAAAGAAACAAATATTTGTATCTAAAAAACAAGATTTTGGAAGATTTTATTGGATGAGTAATATAAATTGATGACATTAATAAAAAATTAACCCATTCGACAATCTGAATTAAAACAAGGATAGTAGATTTGTAAAAAAATATTATGATAAAAGAAAATAAAAAAGAGATGTCATCACAACAACAAGAAGAACTTCTCAAAACATTAAAAACCCGTTTTGAAAAAAACGTGAACCGCCATAAAGGTGTTGAATGGGCAAAATTACAAGCTAAGCTGGAAGCTAACACCGAAAAACTGTGGTCGCTCAATGTAATGGAAGAAACGGGCGGTGAACCAGATGTTGTCGGGTTTGATACGCAGACGGGCGAATACATTTTTTATGATTGTTCAGCAGAAAGCCCTAAAAACCGTAGAAGTCTTTGTTACGACCTCGAAGCGTGGGAGGCAAGGAAAGAACATAAACCAAAAGATAATGCTGTGGATATGGCGGCTGCCATGGGTATTGAACTTTTGTCGGAAGACCAATATCGAGCCTTGCAGCAACTGGGTAATTTCGATACAAAAACATCGAGTTGGGTGAAAACACCTTCTAATATCAGAAAACTCGGTGGTGCGCTCTTTTGTGACCATCGCTTCGACACTGTATTCGTGTATCATAATGGCGCAGAATCTTACTATGCAGGAAGAGGATTTAGGGGAGTGCTAAGAGTCTGACAATATGTTGTTCGACGTTAATCCTATCTAACGCCTCAAAC
>JAYTUR010000807.1:0-1103 GCA_043744475.1 Saprospiraceae bacterium
TAGAAAAAGTAGCCACATAACGTTGACGGTCATCAGTGACTAAAACACCGATTGATTGACCATCTTTTGTCCAACGTGGACTACTGACGGGTCGGTCAATCGCCGTTGACAGTTCAGTCGGTACGCCACCTTCTTTGGCAACAACACAAAGAATTGAATGGTCATACATATCATATTGGGATGAACCCGAACGCAAATACGCCAATTGTTGACCATCAGGACTCCACACAGGCGCATTATCTGAGCCTGTCCAAGTAGTGATTTGCTTCAAAGCCGCATTCTTTTTAGCATCTATGACCCAAATATCGGTGTTCTGATTTTTATCTGGTTCTGCCGTTCGGTTACTGACAAAGGCAATTTGCTGACCATTAGGAGACCAAACGGGCGATGTTTCGTCGTATTTGCCTTGTGTCAACGTATCTATTTTTTTAGTTGCCACATCAAAAAGGTACAAATGCGTTGGAAATTCCTCCAAATACCCTTCAACATCTTGTTTGAAATGAAACCGATCCATGACCAAAGGTTTGGGCAATTTATTTTTAGAAGTATCGGTACTTTCAGGCGTTTTTATGGCTAAAACGATTTGCTTTCCATCGGGTGACCAAGCATAGTCCTTCAAATCACCTTTCAAAGCGGTCAACTGTTTGCCTTCGCCACCTCTTCTATCCAAAAGCCAAATCTGACTATTGGTCGCACCGTTGCGTGAGGATACAAAAGATAGATATTTGCCGTCGGGACTCCAACGGGCTTGCGATTCACCATCGGGGCTGTTAGTGAGTTGTACGGATTGCTGACCGTCCCAACTCATCATCCAAACGTCTGAATTTCGCTTGTTTTTAGCCGAATCCACGCTCGATAATGTATAAGAAACCCAATTGCCATCAGGCGATACTTTCGGATCAGAAACGGTTGACAAACGATAGACATCCCGTGGGTCAATGGGGCGTTTGGTCGTCTGTGCAAAAGAATGGGCTACTATGAATAAGGAAAAAAGTAATAAAAATTGTTTCATACAATAACGATTTAGATGATTTAAAAATATACAACATATTGATTGTCAGTTAAATACTGAGGGGGTATGATTTTTCGATTTTTAAAAATAT
>JAYTUR010000808.1:0-16891 GCA_043744475.1 Saprospiraceae bacterium
TTTGAGCCGTTTGGGTGACTTTTGTTGTATTTTGTAGAACAAAAAGGTGGAAAGTAGCGGTTTGTGTTTCACCCGGTTGCAATTCATTGATTGACCATATCCCATTCCAAGAATCATATTGCCCTTTTGACGAATAAGCGGCTTGATACGCAAAAGGTCCTGCGCCAGTATTGGTGCGTTTATAAGGTGGCAGCCAATTGACTTTTATGCCTGTTGCTTTCGAGATACCTCGATTTTTGATGGTCAAAGTGAATTTGACAGAACCCCAAAGCGGTAAATCGTTGTTATCGGCAGTCAATTCTAAATCTAAATCGGGTTTTTCGGGGACGAGTGGGGTTGTATTAGCATATCGATATACACCATCTCGACCAAATTTATACCAACCAGTGTTATTGTCAACAATCTCTCCCCAAACCATAGCAAAAGGTGGCAATTGTGGATAAAACACTGAGTCCAGCGCATATTTGACAATATCTTTGCGTGTAGTCCAAGTTTTTCCTAAATCATTGGTCAGTGCAGAGAAGAGCATTTTGCTTGTCGTATCCATGAAAACAGAAAACATTGTCTGCGTATTTGGGATACTATTCAGTGAAAAAGTGTTGAGACCTGGTGAGTCGTATCCTTCGTGCCAAGTTGCACCGCCATCAGTGGTAGAAAGAGAACGTCTTGTTATTGAAGAAAAACCGGGTAAAATCATGCCATTATTGACATCTGTAAATTCGATACGAGGTATAAAAGGGTCGCCGCTATCAAATTCTGCTCCTGCCGTCCAGTTTCGACCTCTATCCATTGACCGCCACACACGCCATAGACCCGTTTGGAAATTAATAGAAATAGTCATTATTGCATTGCCAATGATTTTGTGCAAGCCATAGTCAATAAAAAATTCGCTACTTGCGTCCATACGTGGGACATTGGTTTGTGGCAACCGTCTGAATGTATTGCCTCCATCTGTCGTAGAGACAATGTTTGCGCCGATACTATCGGGGTCGCATATCAGAATACCTTCATTGGCGTTAAAAAGATAATAATGATCGGGAAAAGTTGTCGGTTTGTAAGGCATATCTTGCCAAGTTGCGCCTGTATCAATTGTTCGGCGAAAATAAAAAGTTGTTATGTCTTGAGTCCCACCTGTTAAATAGGCTGTTTTGGCATCAAATGGTTCAACATGGAAAAAATAATCTTCGTTATGTCCATTTAAAAGTATGCCCGTTTTATAGGTCTGTCCACCATCCGTCGTTCGGACATATTCTATTGGAGAACCCATACTTGTATCTCCCGGATATGGATAGGATGTTGCCCACATCACGTTTTTACCGAGTGGTAAAGGAAAATAAAACATATCTTTTAGTGGCGGTAAGTTTTGTTTTTGCCATTGGGCAAAGGTTTGTTGAGGCGATAATACGCAAATAAATACACCTACGAAAAGGAAAGCGTACAGTTTGTTATTCATTTTTGTTTGTTTTAATGAAATGAAAAAATAAGATTTTCAAAATAAGGGTAGCGATACTGAGAGGTTAATCCTCAATATCTGTTTATTTGTTTTGTGAGAAAAAGGCACGGAGACAGGATACTTGAAGCGTCTGTTGGGGTGTCTTTTCATTGTGGTTTTGAAAAAGTTAAGCCATAACTGTTTTTTGCAAAATTAGGCATACAAAAACAGGCTGTCAATAGCATGAAAGTATGAAATTGATAAACATACTGAGTCGTTCTTGAAGTGATATTTGTCGGGTACAACTTTTGGAAAGTTTTGAACTTTGTTGTAAGACATAAAGTTACGGTGCGAAATGCGACACAAAGTTGTGTCGCTTAAAATATTCAACATGACAATTTTAATTTATTTGGAAAACAATAAGGGCGAAAAGACAAAAAACGAGTACCAGAATTAAGCACCGACCAGTTAAAAGCATTAGAAAACTGTCATCGGAATGATAAGAGTCATGCACTGCGAATACGCAGTCACATTATACTTTTAAAACATCAATCAAGAAGTTCAAAAGATATAGCATTGATGTCTGGTTATCCGACCCCCTGATAGCGGGTTTACCGCAAACAACACCAACCGTTGCCGTTATATACTTTTGTCATTTTAAATCTTCCATTTCTCTTTATTTTTCTACAAAAAATACATTTTTTTGATAAAAAGTAATAATTTTTGACGAGAAGCACCGCTTTACTGAGGGGGGTATTTATCAAACCTCCGCCCTCAAAACTTCCAAAGGCGATTCACTCACCACTTTCCGCGTACTAACAAGCCCAATGATGACTACCAATGCCGTTATACTGAGGGGTGTCGCGAGTAGCGGCAACCAATCAATTTTGAAAGGAATTTTGAAAACGAATTGGGCTAAACCATAACCGGCTATTAAAGATAAACCGATGCCTGTGAGAGTGGCTAAACTGCCGAGCCACAAATATTCTAAACCATTGATAGTCAATATCGTGCGACGACTTGCCCCTATCGTTCGCAACAAAACGGATTCTCGAATACGTTGATATTTTGACAAATAAACGGAACTGATTAAGACCATCAAACCAGTCAAAATGCTGAATAATGCCATGAAACGAATGACAAAGGAGATTTTTGACAATACTTCGTCAACCGTTTTGAGTATCTGTGTTAGGTCAACAACAGACACATTTGGGTAGTTTTTGACCAATTGCTGTTGAAATTTTGCCGATTGTTCTGCCGATTCGACGCGGGTAATCACGACATCGAATTGTGGTGCTTGTTCCAAAATGCCTGTTGGAAACAAAATGAGAAAATTGGTTTGCACGCGGTTGAAATCCACTTGTCGAACACCTGTAATGGTTGTATTTATCAAAGCTCCTTGCACGTTGAAAGTAATTTTTGAACCGACCTTTGCCCGCATATCTCTTGCAATATTATCAGCAACCGTAATACCAACCGTTCCGTCTGCCATTCTACCTGAAGGTGGCAAAGTACCTTCGAGGAGTTTTTCGGAAGCGATAAGTGTATCACGGTAGGTCACACGCCATTCGCGTTCGTAAATGAATTTTGGAATCGGATTTGTCGTGTCTTTCAGATATTGAATGCGCGGCAAACCGTTGAGTTCTTCCAAACGAATGGTGACAATCGGCACTTTTTGAATAATCGGCATTTTAGTATCAACTACAAGTTTTGCCACAGAATCACGTTGTTGGGGTTGAATATCAAACATAATCATATTCGGTTGATTGCCCGAACCCGCAACAGAGATTTGACTAATAAGGAGTTGTTGAATCAAAAAAAGCGTCGAAATCAACATAGTTCCTAAGCCAATACTCACCATTAAGGTTAATGTTTGGTTTTTAGGGCGATGCAGATTGGCGATACTTTGTCTAGTGGCATAAGAGAGACCTCTCAGTATGCGACGGCTCAAAAGCCAAATTAACCCTTTTGCAACAGCCGCCAACAAGCCAAATGCCGTGCCGATACCTGCAATAAAAATCAAACTGCTCCTAGTGCTGCGTGTTTGTAAATAAGTAAAACCAAAGATAAATACGGCAATTAAGGCGAAAATTAACCATCGCAAAGGGTCTCGACCCGATTCTGCTTCTTCAAAACCGCTTCGCAAAGTACGCAAAGGTGATGTTTTGCGAATCGTCAATAAAGGCAACAATGCGAACAAAATAGATACACCTAAACCTGTGATAATGCCTTGAAAAATCGCCGTTACTGAGGGGTCGGCAGAAACGTTTTCGATGGGTAAAAAATCTTTGAGAACAATGGGTAAAAAACTTTGGATTAATGTGCCAATGACCGCGCCTAACACTGCACCGCCGAAGCCCATGACGGCAATTTGGGTCAAATAAATCAAAAAGGATTGTTTGCCGCTTGCGCCCAATGTCCGCAAAATCGCAACGGTTGGCAATTTGTCTTTCACATAAATATTGACCGCCGAAGCAACCCCTATACATCCCAAAAGCAAGGCAATGAACCCAACGAGATTCAAAAAATCTGCCATTTGATTGAACGAATTGCCTGTTGAACGTTTGCGGTCATTAATATTTTCGATGCTGAATTTTGCTTCAGTCAGTTGTGGTTTTATGCTTTTTGTCAAGCCGTCATAGTCTTTATTTTTGTCCAATTTAAAAAAATATTGATATTGAACACGGCTGCCACGCACCAATAAATTGGCAGAATCCACCGCCGCTAAGGGCAAATATACTGAGGGGGCAACGGCAGACTGCAAACCCAAACGCCCCGGCGCAGACAAAACGATGCCTGCAATTTGGTAAGTCGTCTCGCCAATTTTTACAGAATCGCCTGTTTTTAAATCGAACTGAAATTTTAAAGTATTGTCAATCAATGCCTTTCTATCATTTTGAAATGTCGCAGCAGCCGAAGCGGGTTCTGTTTTCAACTCACCATAAAACGGATATTCGCCTTCTTGTGCTTTTACTTGCACAGGTCGCGTGCCTTCTTTTTGCGGAAAATACGCCATTGATAGAAACGACACCAATCTCGAACGCGTGCCTCCGATGCTGTCCATGATGTTGCGTACTGAGGGGGGCGGCGGATTAAGTCCATCAATCGCTAAGTCCGCACCGAGTAATTCTCGGGCTTGCCCATTGATGTCTTTTTGCAGATTTTCGCTGAAAGAATTAATCGCCACCAGTGCGGCGATACCAATAATGATGCTCGAAACAAAAAGTAATAAACGACCCCGTTGACGGCGGCTGTCACGCCAAGCGAGTTTTAGTATGGTAGAGTAATGAATCACAGATTTATGCTGATTTTTATGATTTTACAGATTGTATAAGGTCTTAAAACGCAAAGAGCAGCCATTCGGTTGTGGCTGCTCTTTGGGTTGACGAATTGTTGCGGTAAATATTGAGTAAGATTTTAAATTCATTTCATTTCCCAAATTTTTGTTTTTGAGTTATAAGTCATGTAAGGACTATCGAACCCTTGAATAAATACCAAAGAGTATTCGTCTTCGGATATTTTACGATATTCAGGATACACTTCGTTATATTCTTTTACATTATTCAAATGCTTTAATGTTTCCCAATCTGTATCATCTGGAAGTCTATTATGCTGATTTTGATAGGTTTTTAAGTTTTTTACAAATTCATTACCCATTTTTATCTCGTTAGCATACAGCCAACTTTTTGGCGCATAGTTTATTGTCAAAATCCAAGTAGCGAATGTAAAAATTAAGACTCCGATAACAATTCCAAATACTTTTATTGGTTTCATTTTTATATCAAAACTTAGAATCATCAACTGAATCCAACCAAGCGGTAATCTCTCCCACAACAGACTCCACGCAGCCATCGTCAAAAGGCGAACGTAAATTTGCCAATTCGACCAATTTCAAAAACGACATCGAACCGCCTGCTTTGCAGAGTTTAACATAATCTGCCCATGCTGCTTTGTGGTTTTCACGGTCTTTTTTCCAAAATTGAAACGCACATAATTGCGCCAATGTGTAGTCAATATAGTAGAAAGGAGATGTGAAAATATGGCTTTGCTTTTGCCAAAAACCGCCATTTTCAAGGAACGGAATACTATCGTAATTGCGCTGAGGCATATATTTTTGCTCAATTTCACGCCATTTTTGATTTCTTACTGAGGGGGTCACATCTGGGTTTTCATAGACAAAATGTTGAAATTCATCAACAGCAACACCATAAGGGAGAAATTGCAAGGCTGCACTGAGGTGTGCAAAACGATATTTTTCAGTGTCTTCGCCAACAAACAATTCCATCCAGGGCCATGTGAAAAACTCCATACTCATCGAGTGGATTTCACAGGCTTCGTAAGTGGGCCAATGGTATTCACCAATGCCCATATTGCGGCTCGAAAAGACTTGAAAAGCATGACCGGCTTCGTGCGTCAATACGTCAATATCGCCGCTTGTGCCATTAAAATTTGAAAAGATATAAGGCGCGCGATACTTACCGACGTAAGTACAATAGCCGCCCGTTGCTTTACCGTCTTTTGCCTCCAAATCCATCAGTTCATTTGAGCGCATAAATTGGAAAAACTTATCGGTGTCGCGTGACAGCTCTGAATACATTTTATCTGCCCCCCTCAGTATATCGTCGGGCGTGCCTTGCGGTTTAGGATTTCCAGATGGAAACTTAAACTCTTCGTCATAAAATTTCAAGTCATTGATTTTTAGACGATCGCGCTGTCTTTCATAGAGTTTTTGAGAAATAGGCACAATGAATTTTTCGACTTGTTTTCTGAAATTAGCGACCATATCAGCGTTGTAATCAGAGCGCAACATACGGGCGTAACCCAACTCAACGAAATTTTTATAGCCCAACTCAACCGCAATACGATGTCGCGTTTGAACTGATTCATGGTAAATACGCTCAACTTCTGAAGCCTGACCCGCAAAAAACTGCCATTTGGCAACGGCTGCGGCTTTACGTGTCTCGCGGTTTTCGTCAATTTCAAGAGGTTGAATGGAGGATAAATTGTAGGTTTTGCCTTGAAAATCAATTTGAGCAGACGCTTTGATTTTGACATACTCACTTGCCAATTTATTCTCCTCCTGCAAAGCCGTCAAAATACTGGGTTGAAAGGTCTTGATTTGTAGGTCTGCAATATTGAACAACTGCGTACCCCACTTTTTTTCTAATTCAGGACGAAAGCGATGAACGATGAGTTTTTTGTAAAACTCAGTAATTAATGCTTCAAAAACGGGTGAATTTTCATCAAAAAATTGATTCTCTGTATCATAAAATGAATCACGCGTATCAATCGTATGCCTAATTTGTCCAATAGTTGCTGTTGAAGTAAAGTTGCGGCGTAAATTGTTAATTTTCTTCAATACCTCACTTGCCACTTCAAAAGAATCTGCCGCATCAAATTCAGCAATACGTTTTTCGAGGGTTTTGGTTATGCGTTTCAAATCGGGTCTTTTGTAAGGATATTCTGTAAACTTCATGTGTTTTTGTTTTTATAATTCAATAAATGTTTTTTTTCCAAATGCGAAGTTACAAAATTAGGATTTGAGTTTTTAGATAAATGCATATCAAACCAAAATAACACGCTCTTTTTTCATAAATACTGGGGGGGTGCAGTCCCTAAAAAGACAATGAATTTTTTTATTATTATTTTGCATTACTTCAAAATAATAACAATTTATTCTGAAAATAATTTTTTTTATAAAACAATATTCGTATTTTTGAAACAAATACTTACATAAAAAATAAGTATCCCACCTCATGGACGACATCGTAAAACCACTTTTTTCTTCCACAATTAAATACTTCTAATCATGGTGAATAATATCTTAAGTCTCGGTAAATGGGTATTTGTTTTACCCTTTGCAGTCTTTGGCTGCTTACATATTATGAATGCCAACCAAATGGCGGGCATGGTACCTGCCTATTTTTCAGGCGGTTCTTTATGGGTCTATCTCACAGGTTTTGCTCAATTAGCCTTTGCCGTAAGTGTTGTCATTGGTAAATATGACAAATTAGCGGCGGTACTATGTGCTTTAATGTTGCTCATTTTTATATTAACACTGCATTTGCCAAGTCTCAGTAATCTTGAAATGTCAAAATTGGGCATGACAAATATGCTCAAAGACCTCGGCTTAATCGGCGGCGCAATGATGTATGCCAGTGGTTTTGCAAAAGATTATAGTATCATCGGTTGATTATTATACATAAAAAAAAGGGCGTTAAGACTCGGTGCAGTCTTAACGCCTTTTTTTATACAAAATTGATAATCAATAACTTATCTACCACCTTTCAAAGTTTTGAAATACTCTTCGACCAAATTTTTATAATAAGGTTTCAAGTTCGGCGACACTTTTTGATACTGTTCAATTTCAGCTTGACGCTTTTTGATGTATTCTTTCAAAGCTGGCGGCATTTCATTTTGCTGCTCACGCGCCGCATTCGATTTACGTTCTTCGTCCTCTTTGCGTTCACGTTCCGCTTTTTCAGATTCGAGCAAACGAGTCAAAATTTGGTCTTGCCGCTGAATTGTTTGATTGCTCAAGGTTTTATTGACCAACTCCGTTTCCGTTTTTTCCATGTCGTCAATCATATCTTGCAGACCTTTGTCGCCTTTACCGCGTTCTTGCAGTTCTTTTTGTTTCTTTTTCAAGGCTTCGCGCATAGCCGCTTGACGGGCTGCCATTTGAGCAAATTCCTTGCTCATACCTGCGCCCCCTCTGCCACCAGCACCTTTCTTCATTTGTTCGAGCTGCTTTTTCAAGTCATCATTCAAGCCTTTCTGTCCTTCACTCATTTTGTCTTTTGGCTTGCCACTTTTACCACTGCCATCGCCACCGGGCTTAGGACACGAACCACTTCCTGGCATATTGCTCATCTGATTTTGCATATTTTGCATTGCCTCGGACAGCATGAGCGCAAGGTCATTCACGTCTTTCATGGTGCGTTGTTGCCACTCCTGACCTTCGTATTTTTTGCGATCTTCGAGCTTATCCATGGCAGTTGACATATTTTGCTTGATGTCCGTCACTTTTTTAGTAAGAAAGGTTTGAAGAGCTGCTTGACGCGTTGCCAACGCTTGCAATGAGTCCTCAATAAGTCCAAAATCGCCTTGCAATTTTTTCTGTTGCTGCGTCAATTTCACATAACGTGGCGTATTTTCAGCCGTTGGTCCAAAGTCTTTCATCACTTGCTCTTGGTCAAAGGACAGCGTGACAAGGTTTTCCAACAACTGACGAATGGCACGCATATCCTCTTCGATTTGCTCTTTATCCCCTTTTTGTTGCGCCATTTTCATCTTATTGGCTTTGTTTTTCATCTTATTGGCAGCCGATTTTTGCTTTTTCGATGCCTTAGAATTTTCCTTTTTGTCCAACTGTTCTTTACTGTCGTCTTGGTCTTTCTGAATTTCTTTATCCTCTTGTTTCGTATCGGGCATATCTTCTTTGCGCTTCAACTCCTCGTTCTTTTTCTCCATCTCATCTTGCTTCTTCTCCAAATCATCGAACTCTTTGTTGAGCTTTTCCTGCTCTTTTTTCAGTTCTTCTTGGTCTTTTTTAGACCCCTCAGTATCCTCGCTCAATTTGTCCTGTTTTTCAGCCAATTCTTCAAGTTTATCAATTTGGTCTTGCATCATATTTTCGACCTCCAATTGTTTAAACAGTTCCTCCATGCGCTCCAATTCTTTCTGCATTTCCTCGTTAGAGAACTTCATGTCCTCCATCTTTTCAAGGGCTTGATCTTTATCCAATTTTTGCATCAACTCCTCGATTTGTTTCAATAAATCCTTCATTTCAGGATTTTTCAACTCCTCAAACATCTTTTGAAGCTGCTCTTGTTTCTGCATCAAGGACTCATCTTGTTTATTGAGTTCTTGCTCTTGCTTCATATTTTCTTCAAAATTCTTCTTGGCTTCGTCAATCTTTTTCTCCATTTCCTGTTGACGTTGCATCAGTTTTTCAGCCTCTTTCTTCATCTGCCAATCCACATCTTTTTGTTGCAACATCTTCTCACGCAACTTCTGCAAGTCCTGTTGAATTTTTTGCGCTTCTTTCATCGCTTTCTTCAAATCGTCCTTGATTTCGTCGTTATTTTTAGCCATTTCCTTCTCAATTTGCTCCACGGAAGGCTGTGTGTAAACCATCATCGCCGTTTTTGTGGACTTCGAACCGTTTACGCCGTCGTTGTCATACACCTCAAAATAGTAAGCTACTTCATCACCAGGGCGCAACTGTAAATCGGCTGTATTGAACGTATATTGATATGAAACCGCTTTGTTATTTGGATTCGGAAGTGGCGCACGTTGCAAAGGCTCTTGTTGACCACTATTTCTCTTGATTTGATAATTAAACGCAAGGCTGCGCAAACCATAATCATCACCTGCTTCACCGACAAAGAAGAGGCGTTTTTTATTCAATGAATCTTCAAATTTTTCTACTGCAATCGTAGGATATAAGTCAGGTACAACTGTAATAGAATATTGCACAGAATCCGCCTTTGGCAAATAAGCATTGGAAATCAATAATTTATACGGTTCATCGCCCATAACTTTTTTAGAAAATGTAAAACGAGAACTGCCTTGGCGTACAATACTGAGGGGTTTGCCACCTGCAAAAGACACCTTAATATCGTCCGTATTTTCAGAATTAATCAACCACGCTATGGTGGTGCCTTGTGGCACTATCAACTCGCCTTGATTCGACAACATTTCGTCGGGGCGACCAATGTATTCAGGGTAATCCAATTGCACATCAAAACCAGCGATATTGGGCTTTTTCAAGACGGCTAACTCAAATTCAGGTGTCGAAACAGGACCACTAAACAACTTAAATGCTACGTCTTTTTGCACACTTGCAAATTTATAACGAAACAAAGTTGGGTCTTTTTCGTCTTTTTGAAGGCGATATTCATAGCCATTCATTTCAATAAAAACCTCATTTGGCAAGACTTCTCCGTCTGCTTTTACCGTCAAATCATAGTCTTGAAATTGAACAACTTTCAAATCACCACTTTCAATTTTTAAATGAAAAGGCGCATCACGCTCAAATGTTTTGTTGAAATTCAACAAACGAGCAGAGGCATTTTTTATTAAACTCGGTGCTGCAAAAAGCACAAACAACAACAACAAAAGTGGTGGTAAAGCATACCGCAAGTTTTTCTTATTTTTTGACAAATCAATAGCCGCTTTGAAAGGAACGGGCTTGATTTCTTCTGATTTTTGATTGATTGACGCTAAAATCAAGTCTCGATTTTCTTGTGTGTCGGCTTGACGGCGGAGTTGTAAAATATTTAATAATTTATCTTTTACATTCGTAAAATGCTGACCTACAATCGTTGCCGCTTGTTCGTGGCTAATCAATTTTCCCAAATGGAAATAGTGTAAGGCAGGCAACAACACCCACGTCCACAACGCAATGCCCGAAGCACCGACAAAACCCCAAACCAAAGGCGTGTTTATTGAGGGGGGGAAATACATGAAATTTTCCGCAAAATTCAGCCCTAAAAACAAGGCGAGAATCAAACCCGTCGCGTACAAAGAGCCGCGAATCAGTTGATTCACATAATATTTGCGGATAAATTGGTCGAGTTTCTCGATAAGTAATTGATAGTTATCCCTCTTTTCCATTAACGAATGTTTATTGATGATTGACTATTTCGATTGACAATATTTTTTTCGAAGAGACGCAAACTTTTACATCTTTTATATTTCAAAGCCACAAATATAACGAAAATTAAGCGTCAAAGTTGCCGAAAAGGAAACTGCGTTTACCCGCTTGTAACACGAATGAACGCAGTTTTGTCGAAAAAATGCCCCCCCCGAGTATAAATGCGGGGAGTTGGTTTCGTTTCTCAAAAATGTTTAACCCAAAAGGTCTAACAAAGCTAAAAAACAAAAAGCGGAAAATCAAACTTGCGCTTACAAAAATCGTATCTCCTTTATGCTCATTTTTCTACGCCATATTTTTTTTGTAATTTTGCAGATTCTGTGTGAGAAATTAGGTTTAAAATATTGATAATCAAATTTTTATGAGAAAAACACTTCTTTTTATCTCTTTCGTTTTATTGTTGTCAAACTGCCGAAACAACGGCAAAGAGGCTTCCAAAGCGGTTGCCATGAACCCCCTCAGTAGTCAAGACCCCAAAGTGACTCTCAGCCCTGATGAGCGTTTTGGGGAGCTTTTTGATTCCGTCATGGTCAATAATGTTTTCGAGGACTCCAAAACCTTCCTTGATTTGATTCCTGCTTCACCCACTGAACAAACGCTTGACTTTTTTAAAAACGCTCGAAAAAAGCCCGATTTTAGTTGGCAAACCTTTATTAATCAAGCCTTTACATATCCCAAAAATATTTCACCATCTTTCAGAGCCAATCGTGAATTGTCCATTGAAGACCATATCAACTCCTTGTGGTCGGTCTTGGAACGTCCCGCCGATTCAGCGACTTTAGGGTCTATCTTGCCGATTCCAAAGCCTTATATTACTTCATCGGGTCGAAGTAGAGAGTTGACTTATGGTGACGCTTATTTCACTATGCTCGGTTTACAAGCGGCTGGTCGTGTAGAAATGGTTGAAAATATGGTTGATAACTTTGCTTATCTTATTGATACTGAGGGGTATATACCAAACGGTAATCGGACATATTTATCAAATCGGTCAAATCCTCCTTTTTTCGCTTGCATGGTGCAACTCTTAGCCGATGAAAAAGGTAAAGAAATTTTATCGAAATACTTGCCCCAGCTTGAAAAAGAGTATAGCTATTGGATGGCAGGTGCACAAAGCCCCGCGCCCAAGACTCTTTTTATACACGACCACGTTGTTCAAGTTGACCGAAATACGCTGAATCGGTACAATGCTAAAGTCGAAAGACCGCGACCTGAGTTTTATCATTCAGACATGGCGGCGGTGCACACAAGCATTCGCTCACATCCTGAAACTTACAGATATATTCGTGCTGCCGCAGAATCGGGTTGGGATTTCTCGAGCCGTTGGTTTGAAGATTCTAAAACCATTAGCACCATAAATACGGGCGATATCATTCCCGTTGACCTCAATGCTCTGCTCTACAACCTTGAAATGACGATATCTAAAGCTAAAATCGTAGAAAAAAAATATGATGAAGCAACAGAATGGGAAAAAACAGCATCTCGAAGACGTGAGGCATTGATGCGTTATTGCTGGGCGGACAGTAAAGGCATGTTTTTTGATTTCAATATTCAGAAATATAAACAAACAGGCGTTATTTCGGCCGCCGCCGCCTATCCTTTGTTTTTTAAAATGCTGTCAAAACGCGATGCAGACCGTCTTGTGGCAAATATTAAACAGAATTTGCTCTTTGTTGGCGGCATTGCGACAACAAATTTTGAGTCTGGTCAATCTTGGGATGCACCTTTTGGTTACGCCCCGTTGCAGTGGATAACCATCAAAGGTTTTAGGAATTATGGCTACGAAGAATTGGCAAATGAGATCAAAAATCGTTGGGTTAATCTCAATATTGATGTGTATAAAAACACAGGAAAATTGCTTGATAAATACAATGTCAAAAACATTTCAGATGCCTCACTTGCCGATTCTTACCCAAGTCAAGACGGTTATGGTTGGACAAATGGCGTTTTGTTGAAACTTTTAAGCGAAAAAAGAACGGGGTATTAGACAAGGATACATAACGTTTCAGCCACGTTTAGGAATTTTTTAAAATTTCCTAAACGTTAGATAATCAATATTTTACGACTAAAACTATTTTTAAATAATTCTCGAAAATGAATAAAATTGTACTCTCAACCATTCTGTCACTCACAACCCTAACGTTGTCCTTTTCACAAAACAACGGTGGTGGCTGTCCCAAAGCCATTGTTTTAACACCAGGCATCTATACCGTTGATACGTTCGTAACAGGTGCAGCAACGTATTCTAATTTTTTCCCATTTCCTCGCAAAGCCAAATGGTATAAATATACGCCCACAGCCGATGGTTTAATGACCATTTCAAGCTGCCAAGGTGGTTCTGATACGCGTTTGTTTTTGTATCAAGGCTCATGTGATACATTGATTCAAGCCGGTTTTAACGATGATTTCTGTTTTGTTGACTCCGTGAGTAACGACAAATATGCGGCAAGCATCTCAAAACCAGTCAATGCCAATAAATCCTATTTTTTTGAATGGGACAATGCGTGGGACGATTCGCCATTTGTTTTTACATTATCTTTTTCAGCATTTACACCGACTTCGATACAAACATGCGCAACAGCTGCTACCATAGCACCGGGTATTATTCGAGTTGATTCTTTGTTTGGATATGCCTCAAGGGGCGATGCCAATCGTGCCAATTGGTATAAATACACCCCTTCAAAAAACGGGCGTTTGTCTGTTTCATCCTGTGGTCAAGACGCAGATACGCGCATTTGGATGTATCGGGGCATCTGTAGCAGTTTAACCCTCGTCAGCAGTAGCGACGACGATTGTTTGTCCAGCAGCAACGATACAATCGCGGCAGCTATTAGTAATCAATTAGTTACAGCAGGGACAACCTATTATTTTGAATGGGATGACACTTGGGGAAACGTACCTTTTTCTTTCCTTTTGACCTTTGATGCGGCAAATAGTGTGGCAGAAGAACAACTCCAAAATCATGTAATTATGTCGCCAAATCCTGCGTCTTCTATACTCAATTTTGATATGAATTTCGACAAAACAACAGATATTAATCTCCGCATTTTGAACCACTTGGGACAATCCGTTTTTACCCAAAAAATGTACAATATACTGAGGGGTGCTCAAAGCATTGATTTAAGTGCCTTAATATCAGGCATTTACATTGTCGAAATTTCTGATGGACAAACACGTGTAAATAAAAAACTTGTTATCAGTCGTTAGACTTCCACTTTTCGCTTTACTTTTGAGCCGTTGTTTTTCTTTTATGGGGAAACAACGGCTTTTCTTTTACTATAAAATGGAAAAAATAATGATTTTTAAACATACCGTCGAGCCTTTTGGCGACTTTGAAAAACACACCCTGGAAAATGAGCAAGGTGATGCGTGTGTTTTGACCCCTCAGTATGGAGCGTGTCTTTTGGACTTGCGGTTCAAGGGTCTTTCCGTTCTCGATGGATACAAAACGCCAGAAGAACTTGTTGAAAATGCTTGGGCTAAAAGCATCGTTTTGTTTCCTTTTCCCAATCGTTTGTGCGATGGACGTTACACATACGCAGGTAAAACCTATCAGTTTGACATCAATAATGGCGATAATGCCATCCATGGCTTTGGAAAAGATGCACCCATGTCCGTCGAAAAAGTGAATATCACAGACGATGATGCTTCGATTCACTGCACTTGGCAACACGATGGTTCACACAAAGCCTATCCCTTTCGCTTCACTTTTGGTATCACAATGACTTTGCGTAACAGTGCATTTGAAGTAGAAATGAGTTTTAAAAACAATGATAAAATGGCTATTCCAGTCGGTTTGGGGTGGCATCCTTATTTTATTATGTCGGAACGCGTAGAAGATACTTCGTTGCAAATGCCTGAATCTCAATTCATTGTGATTGATGACCGTATGTTGCCAACGGGTGAAAAACAAGCCTATCATGCTTTCGACACCTTGACTCGAATTGGTGAAACAAACCTCGATAATGGTTTTTTCATTACTCAACAATCAGAAACAGCCAATGTGATACTTGAATCCAATCGCGGCAGACTGCACTATTGGCAGGAATTGGGCGCAAAAAAATGGCAATTCCTACAAGTTTTCACGCCACCGCACCGTAAAAGTATTGCTATTGAACCTATGACTTGTAATATTGATGCTTTCAACAATCAAGATGGTTTGGTAATGCTTGAACCCAATATTATACTTGATGGCAAATTTGGTGTGCGTTTTTCGTAAAAAAACGTGAGTTCGGAGATACAATCACGCACTGTTTCTCGCTTCGCTCGAAAGGCGTACGAGTAAGAAATCTATTGGGTTGAGCTTATTTTTGATACAAAAATTGGAAATTTTTCTATCAAAAATAAGCTCAACCCTTAAAAAACCATTCAAAAGGCGATTTTTGAGCGCAGCGAAAAAGAGCCAGTAATATCTCCGAACTCACGTTAAAATTAATTAAATAGAAGTAAACAATCATCCAAAAAAATACAACCAACAACAGTTCGTTAAAAATTTATCGCCAATAGATACAGCACAACCGAAGCCAATTTTACCAATTGGACGAAGAAAAAAGGGGTCGTGAAGGCTAAGAATGAACCATGTGGTGCATAATCCTTTGATTCTTCATAGAAAGTGAAAATCGAAAGTTATGCTGAAGGTACTGAGGGGTTAATGCCTCGTTTGTGAATGCAATTTTTTGTTGTATCAAGCCTTGTATCGCCATCTTTAGTCCCCCTCCTTAAACATGGACCAGCCTTGTGGCATAAGTTTCAGGTCGCGCTGTTTCTTGGATCATGCCATTTGAAGGAACAAATTGCCACGGTGTGACTTGATGTATCCAATCAAAGGTACTTTTATCTTCATAGCGGCGGCGATACGCTATGGGTGTACAGTGCCGATATTTTTTAAAAAGGCGATTAAAATTGGCAATATTATTAAAACCCGATATGTAGCAAATCTGATTGATAGTGTGGTCGGTATCCAACATCAACTTGCAAGCATGTCCAATCCGAATATCTACCAAGAACTGCGTAAAGCTGCGGAAAGCATATTTTTTGAAGAAATGACTAAACGCCGAATCACTCATATTCACTTGTGCGGCGACGTTACCAATCTTCAAATCTATTTCAGTAAAATGTTTTAAAATATAACTATAAGCCACTTGAATACGGTTGCTTTCAGACCGAGCGACCTTGTTAGAAAAACCTTCGCTGGATAGAAAATGCGCTTCTGAAGTATGTGAAAGCAAGTCAAGCAATTGAAAAAACGTAATAACATTCCTAAAACCCTTGTCTTCAGTCATGCTAATCATCAAATGGATGGCATCATCAAGCGTTTTTCCTTGAAAATGAACTCCTCGGCTCGCATCTTGCATCAGCTTTCGGATTTGATGAAATCGTTCTTTTTGAAAGAAACGCCCACCCAATAAACCCATCGAAAATTGAATTGTAATGACACGATAGGACTGCCCATTGTTTTGCAAAAGCGCATCGCCATCCCATTTATGGTACAGATAAGGCCCCAACAAGACCAAATCGCAATCGGTATAGCGTTCCGTAGAGTCGCCGACGATACGCGTACCTGACATACCGATGACTAAATTCAACTCATATTCAGCGTGGTTATGGATTGGATAGTCAAATCCATTGTTGCACGAATCCAAAACAACGAAAACATCGTCTGCTTTAAGCGGTGTTATCTCTTGAAAGATATTCAAGTTAAAGAATTTTATTCCATATCAGCAGCTTTATTCAATAATGAATTTGGGTAAACTGACACTTTTCATAAAAGTACAACCTTTTTGCGTAATAGTATCAATTAA
>JAYTUR010000809.1:0-4290 GCA_043744475.1 Saprospiraceae bacterium
AATCCGCCCCATCTGTCATATCCGTGTGCCATTAATTATCATTACCAAAAGAAAGAATAAAGTGCAATCAAAATGCCTAAAACGAGTAGTGCGCCAACAGCGAAACCATTCGAAACTTTAAACATCGTAGCATCTATTTCCAAACCTTTGTTCGTTTCTTTTGATGACGAATCCGCTAATGTCAAACCAATCATCGCAATGACGATGATGATGAAAACAAAGCCCATACGGTCAAGGAAAGGAATTTCATAAACACCATCTGCATTGGCTACGGCAAAGCCCATTGAGTGAAGGAAGGACAAATCCATCAGATTCGGCAGTACTTTGAAGAGAATAGATAGTAAAAAACCGCCGATAATTGCAAAAAGTGCCGCATTAGATGTCGTCCGTTTCCAGAAAAACCCAAAAATGAACATGGCAAATACGCCGGGAGATACATAACCCGTATATTCTTGAATAAACTCGAAACCGCCTTTTTTGTCAATACCCATAAATGGCGCAATGATGATGCCAACAATCATAGCTGTCCAAATCGCATAACGACCTACGCGAACGAGTTGGCGTTCCGATGCTTCTTTATTGATATGGTTTTTGTAAATATCAAGCGTGAAAATCGTTGAAATAGAGTTGATTTTACCCGCCAATGAAGCCACAATCGCCGCCGTCAAAGCGGCAAACGCTAAACCTTTGAGACCGGGCGCTAATAAGTTGAGTAGCACAGGGTAGGCGTTGTCTTGCGACAAAGTACCGTCTTTACCCAACATTTCTGCTTGAAAATCACCGCTTTGGTGCAATACATAAGCCGCGATGCCCGGTAAAACGACAATAACTGGCATGAGCAATTTCAAAAATGCCGCAAACAAAATACCGCTACGTGCTGTCGGCAAATCGGCACCCAAAGCGCGTTGCGTAATGTATTGATTACAACCCCAATAGTTCAAATTCGTAATCCACATACCGCCTAACAAAACCGTTAAGCCTGGTAAAGACATGAAATGTGAGTTTGATTTGTCAAAAATCATGTGAAAATGGTCAGGCGTTTTTGCCATCATAATGTTGAAGCCATTGACGACTCCTGTAGTGCCAAACTTCGTTGCGACCATATTCATCGCCAAATACGTTGTTGCCAAACCGCCGAGAATCAAGAAGAAAACCTGAATAACATCGGTGTAACCAATGACCTTCATACCGCCCAATGTAATGATGACCGCAAAAATGGACAACCCAATCATGCATACGGTGAAGTTGATGCCCGAAATAGTCGTCACTGCCAAAGCACCAAGGTACAAAATAGATGTCAAGTTGACCACAATGTAAAGTAGTAACCAGAAAACCGCCATAATCATTGCCACACGGTCATTATACCGTTGCTTCAAGAACTGTGGCATCGTAAAAATGTGGTTCTTCAGATAAATGGGCATGAAAAAGATAGCCACAATCATAAGTGTCGCTGCCGCCATCCATTCATAAGTTGAAATAGCCAAACCAAGGCTAAAGCCATTGCCCGACATACCAATCATTTGCTCCGCAGAAATATTCGAAGCGATGAGTGATGCACCAATTGCCCACCAAGTGAGCGAACCTTCAGCAAGAAAATAGTCCGCCGACGTTGTTTCTGTTTTCTTTTTCTTGTTGTAAATCCAATAGCCATAGCCTGCGACCATGATGAAATAGAAGAGGAATACCGCGTAATCCAAGAACTGGAGTGTTGATGATTGCATTTCGTCTTGTTGTTTCTTTTTGATAAAAAAATTGATTCCAGAAAATAAAGATGTAAATATGATATTTACATTTTGAATTTCTAAAAATAAGTATCAAATATTTTATTCTAAATTTGTGCGTGTTAAAAGAATTCCATTTCGTACCCCTCAGTGTCTAACAGAATTTAGCAAAATGAAAATCAACTTTTTAGAACAATATCGGCTGCAAACAAAATGCTTGATAGCCTTAGATTCCATCATCTTTGGCTTCGATGGTACGGACTTGAAGCTGCTACTCGTCAAACGTGGTGTTGAAACCGACCACGATACCTGGTCGCTCATGGGCGGGTGGTTGAGTTCTAACGAAACTCTTGAACAGGCTGCCCAACGCATCGTCCATCAACTCACAGGATTGGACGATGTCTATCTGGAACAGTTGGGCGCATTTGGCGACCCTTTGCGTGACCCCGTCGAGCGTACTGTCTCTATCGCTTATTTCGCTTTGATAAATGTGCCAAACTACGAAGACAAAATTAATCATGCCTACGATGCGGCATGGTTTCCCGTCCGTGACCTACCCGAACTCCTTTTTGACCATTTGGATATGGTAGAAGCAGCAAAAGAACGTTTGAAATACAAAGCCGCCTTTCACCCCATCGGTTTTGAGTTGCTGCCCGAAAAATTCACCTTGCCGCAATTGCAAAACCTTTACGAAGCTATTTTTGGGATACAGATTGACAAGCGAAATTTCAGTCGCAAAATTCTTTCAACCAATCTTTTGATTAAATTAAAGGAGAAACAGAAAGGTTTTTCTAAAAAAGGCGCGTTTTTATACCAATTAGATGCCGAACGCTACAAGCAGGATTTTAACGCTTTCCTCAATTTTATTCCGAATCCAGATATGTGATGTCGAGGAGACCATGTGTCATCGCAATGACGCCAGTTGAAAAAAAAATAGGGGCATTTGCAATTGCAATGACGCCAGTTGAAAAAAAAATACGACTATTTCCAATTGCAATTACACCATTTGAAAAAAAAATATCACCATTTGCATTTGCATTTACACCATTTGAAAAAAAAATATCGCCATTTGCATTTACGCCATTAGTGTACACCAAAAAGATAGTACAGAAGTAAAATTCGGTAAGTGTGAAAAGAGAAGTCTTCATAATTTACGCCCCCTCAGTAAAATACCCATATCCGCGCCTAAATACCGTTGGTGTTTGGTGACGAGGAAGTTCTAAATGGTGGATTAATTTTATTTGTGAAATCAAATTGTGTTGTTGATTAGTTATTGTATGTTTGGCACGCGTGAAAATCTGCGCCCACGTTAGGCGAAACTTTTAAACGTATTAATCGACTATATTAAAAAAAATGAACAACGAAAAATTAGACCTGCAATCGCCCGACCTCGTCAATGATAACTTCGCTAAACTTGCTGCCCTTTTCCCGAACTGCGTCACTGAATCTGCCGACGGCAAAGCCATAGATTTTGACCTCTTGAAACAGGAACTCAATCATGCCGTCGTGGAAGGACACAAAGAACGCTATCGCTTGGAGTGGCCAGGCAAAAGGGAGGCAATTGTCACCGCAAATTTGCCGATAACTAAAACACTCAGACCCGTGCGGGAAGACAGTGTGGATTTTGACAATACCCAAAACCTCTACATCGAAGGCGACAATCTCGAAGTCTTGAAACTCTTGCAGGAAAGTTATTTGGGCAAAATAAAGATGATTTACATTGACCCGCCTTACAATACGGGGAAGGATTTTGTGTATAAAGACAATTTTACCGCCGATAAAAATCAAGAACTCTTTGATAGTGGACAGGTTGACGAACTCAAACAACGCCTTGTCGTGAATCCCGAATCCGCAGGTCGCTATCATTCCGATTGGCTTTCTATGATGTACCCGCGCTTGAAGTTGGCAAGAAACCTTTTGACCGATGATGGGGTGATTTTTATTTCGATTGATGATAATGAGGTGCATAATTTGAGAAAGGTGTGTGATGAAGTTTTTGGGGAGGGGAATTTTGTTGTAGAATTTCCAAGAATAACAAAAAAAGCAGGTAAGACTACAGATTCTATTGCAAAAAATAATGACTATGTTATATGTTTTAGCAAAAGTTATGCAGATTCAAGATTTAATACTTTTTCACATACTGATGATGGTTATAAAAATGTAGATGAATTTGAAGAATCACGCGGTAAATATAAATTGAGTCAAACATTGGATTATGGTTCAATTCAATACTCGCCTTCTTTAGATTATGAAATTAATTTAGAAAACCAAATTTTTAGACCAGGAAATGCTACTATTGAACAAATGGAAGAAAGAAAAAAAAGAAACCCAAAGAGTGATTATTGTTGGAGATGGTCAAAGGACTTATTGAATTTTGGTTTAAAAAATGGGTTTGTAGTCGTAAAAGAAAGTTCAAATGGCAAAAGAATTTATACAAAAACTTATCAAAATGCAACAATAATTAAAGACGGTAAAGACTATACAGTTCAATTAATTGAACGAACTAAATCTGCTACAACTCTTGATTTTATTGAGAATGAGTATTCAAATGATAACTCTAAAAAAGATT
>JAYTUR010000810.1:0-4279 GCA_043744475.1 Saprospiraceae bacterium
TAACACTGGAACAGTTTTCATTGGGTGTTGAACATGGACATATCCACGACCATCATCATACAAGCCGCCCATTGTTTGCCTTGCAAGTCGTTTTGAGCCTTTCGATTCATGCTTTTATGGAAGGGCTACCCCTCAGTAATCACGATATTTTATATGCCGCAGGACACGTTCATGAGCACGATGTTAATCAACTTTATTATGGTGTCATCTTGCACAAAGCACCCGAAGCCTTTGCGCTTGCCTTATTGTTGTTAATGAGTCATTTTTCAAAAAAGGTGGTTGCCATCAGCATCGCTTTATTTGCCGCTATGTCGCCATTAGGTGCTTTTGTGACGCAATCCATTGATTTTTCAACAGATACACTTCATAAAATGATTGCAGTTGTGATTGGTTCGTTGTTACACATTTCAACGACGATACTTTTTGAGATAGACAATACTGATGAACATCGTATTTCGATGCCTAAAATTATAGCTATTGTGGCGGGTGTGGGTTTGTCATTGTTGGCGACCTTGTAACTAATTCTTATTCGGCGCAGGTTTTATCACTTCTTCCTTTATAACAGGCATTTTTTTCAAACGTTCTTCACGTTCACGTTGCCGTTTGGCCGCTAAAATTTCTTTGACTTGCTTGAAATTAATGTCTTTTTTGTTCAGAGACCGATGCCAACAAACAACAATCGCAAGGGCTTGGTCTTCGGGGTACGAAATGCCCGCTTCTCTTAAATAGTGTCCCAATCTTGACCCTTCATATAGCCCCCAATTAGTCGTAATCCAACGCCCGAGGCTGAAATAGAGCTTTCGTGCGGCATCATTTTCGGAGATAGCTGCAAATTTTTGACGTGAATCGGCGTCCGTCAGTTTATTCAACTCTGTAAAAGCATCAAAAATATCTTTTGGAATGTATTGTCCCGCCAATTTAGTTTGCTGAATTCGCCATTCATATTTTTCTTTAATGTCCTCGACAGAGGAAGCCGGTGTAGCTTCTTCTTGACTAAATGCAGATATAGTGATAGAGGTGAAAAGTGCAATGAAAAGATATGTTTTCCCGTTCATATTTAGATTTTATTTTCTCAAAAAACGTTAAAAGCGTTTATTTCGTATATAGTAAAGCGGTCGTTGTTGTATTTTTTATAAAAGACGCTGTTATTTGGTAAATTTTGATTTATTTTGACAAAATATTTTAAACACAAAACAATACTCACAATATTTGTCTTAAGCATCATATTCTATAAACACATCAAAATTGTCATGAAAAAAAGGCTTATAATTTTCCTTTTTTCCTTAAAACTCATCACTCTACATGCTCAAAAAAATGACCATGTTAAGGGGCAGTTTATTGTACAGTTGACATCTGCAAAGGAGATAAATAATTTTTTAGAATCATTTCCAACCTTGCAATCCAAACAGAATGCTCATGAACAATTAGCCCCAACACTCCCTATTTTTTGTGTTTTTTTTAATGAAAATGAAGATGAAAAGGCATTATTGGCAACCATCAAAAAGCACCCCTCAGTCATTTCGGCTCAATTTAATCACATTCTCGAAGAACGTATTACGCCAAATGATACAAGGTATCCTTCACAATGGTATCACAATAACCCTGGCGGAGGCACGGCGGTTTTAGATGCAGATATGGATACCGACGATGCTTGGAATATCACTAAAGGCGGTGCGACGACTGATGGCGACTCGATTGTGGTGGCGGTCATTGACAATGGGACGAACTTAACGCATCCCGATTTGCTACAAAATTTATGGTTTAATCGGCAAGAAATCCCCGATAATGGCATTGATGATGATAGAAACGGCTATGTTGATGACTATCGCGGTTGGAACGCTGCATTTCGGAATGATAATGTTGAAAACGGTACGCATGGCGTTGAAGTTGAAGGTGTTATCGGTGCAGTGGGCAATAATAATAGGGGTGTGGCAGGGGTGAATTGGGCTGTAAAAATTATGACCATCGTGTATGACGGCAGCGAAGCCTCTGTAATTGCTGCTTATGGCTATGTGATAGCCCAAAGAAAACTCTATAATCTGACAAAAGGACAACGTGGGGCTTTTGTTGTGGCCACAAATTCCTCATTTGGTGCATCGAATAAGTTTCCGCGAGATGCGCCAATTTGGTGTGCGATGTACGATTCTCTCGGTGCGGTGGGAGTCCTCAGTTTTGGGGCAACGGCGAATAGTAATGTAGATGTTGACCAAGTGGGCGACTTGCCTTCGACTTGCCCAAGCGATTATTTGGTCGTTGTGACGGCATCGGATAATAAAGATACGAAATCAACCGACGCAGCTTATGGTCTCATTAATGTTGATGTCGCAGCTCCGGGTGTAGCAATTTGGACAACAGCATCGAATGGGGATTATACGTCGGTACGTGGCACTTCTTTGGCTTGTCCGATGGTGGCAGGAATTGCTGCTTTGGCATATTCTGCGCCGTGTAGTGATTTTACGAATTTTGCTAAAACGAATCCTACAGGTGCTGCCTTATTCTTAAAAGATTGGATACTGAGGGGTTCTGAATCTAAGCTTGACTTATTGGATAAAATCAAAACAGGTGCGCGGGTCAATGCTTTAAATACTGTTCAAAAAGTGATGCAATATTGTGGCGTATGTCCGCAACCTTCAAAAGTGCGAATCAATACAACAACAACATCTGCGTCCGTTTCCATGACCTTTATGACGGCTGATAATACCATTCAAGCCCGTTATCGCTTGCTCGGTTCTACAAATTGGATAACACTTTCAGCCCAAAATGCCCCCCTCAGTATCAACGGCTTGCAAGCCTGTACAGACTATGAATTAGAACTCAAAACGACTTGTACGGGCATCAATAGTAGTGCTTTTGTCATACCTTTTAAGACAGATGGCTGTTGCAGTTATCCTGAAAATGTATTGATTTTCAATGTTTTATCCAATCAAATTAGTGTTAAAGTGTCAAAAGTGACGGCTTCAACAGGCTATCGTATATGTTTGCGAGAGTCAACGACAGGGGTTTGTACGGTTGATAAAGTTTACTCTGATACATCTTTTATTGTTAATAATCTGAATAAATGTCAGAACTACTTGATGTCAATTCAATCAGTTTGTGTGAATGGCAATAGTAAAGACACTGTTTTGGCTTTGCGGACAAAGGGGTGTGGTGCTTGTTACGATTCAATTTATTGCCGTTCATCGGGCAGCATAACAAGCGAGTGGATTGACAGTTTTAGTATCGCAACCTTTAAGTCTTTTTCTGGAAAAAATGGGGGTTATGGTAAATTTGATACAGTAATAGCAAATCTACAAGCGGGTAAATCCTATCCCGTTTCCATAAGACCAGGCTTTAGTGGCTCGTCTTTTTCAGAAGGCGCACGGGTTTGGATTGACCTCAATCAAGACGGTGATTTTGAAGATGTGGGTGAACAAATCATAGAGTTTCCAAGATTTGTTTCAACCGTTTCTGGTACAGTAACAATTCCGACAACGGCAAAAAATGGTGTAACACGGCTTAGAGTCGCTATGAAATATGTGGGAGCCTCTGGAACACCTTCTACGCCATGCGAAAATTTTTCAGGGGGTGAAGTCGAGGATTATTGTGTTTTGCTTGAAAATCGCATTCCAACGCTGGATATACTGAGGGGTGATGATTTTGAAGTTTTCCCTAATCCTTTCTCTCAATTTTTAACCATAAAAAACAAAAGCCTTGATAATCAAATACTTATGATTGAATTAGTGGGTTTAGATGGTCGAGTTTTGTTCAATAAAAAAATAGACAACAATCCTTTGGAGTTGATTTTGACGGAATTGCCTCCCCTCAGTATTGGACTCTATTTTTTAAAAATTAGAACGCCAAAAGGTTTGTGGGTATCCAAAGTTGTTCATTAAATCAAGCTTTAACAGTAATAGTTTCACCATTAAATTTTACGACAAAACCCGCACGTACTTTATGTCGTTTGCGGGTTTCCACTTCTCCATTGATCGCTACTTCACCATTAGAGATGAACATATTGGCTTCTCCGCCTGAATTGACAACTGACATCAGCTTCATCAAGCGGTTCAGTTCAATAAATTCTTTTCCTTCTAATCCAAATTCTATCATTTTTGTAATTCGTTGATTTACAATTTGTTAATTCGATTTTGTTAATTCTACTTTGTCACTTTACAACTTGTTTTGGGGCTACGCCCCGAAAAAGGGATTGACGGATGATTTTGCTACCGAGGTTAAGCACCTACGGCGCAAAAAATCCACGCATAGATTGCGCCGTAGGTGCTTAACCTCGGTAGCAAGTTGT
>JAYTUR010000811.1:0-4279 GCA_043744475.1 Saprospiraceae bacterium
GAAAAAGAGCCAGTAATATCTCCGAACTCACGTTATTTTATGCCTTACTCATTTTGTAAATCTTCAACCAATTCATCAAAGCAAACGAAGCCAATCCCAGAAAAACAACATACTCAAACGTAATGAGCAAAATACCTTTTTGAAAGTACAAAATCGGGGCAATAATATCCACCAAAACCCACAACACCCACGACTCTATTTTTTTCATAGTTAATAGTAAATTACCAAAAATACTCATCGTCATCACAAGCGTATCGGCATAGGGAAATGCCGCTTCTGTTGGAAATACTGAGGGGTACCAAATGTGTAGTTTTGTCACCATCGAACCAATAACGAGGGTCGAAACAATGATTGTGGCAAGCATCAAAATCTGTTGTTTTCGAGGTAACCATTTGATTGTCACCACTTTCTCATTCGTTTCTGCGGTTGTTTTTGACCACAACCACCAACCGTAAACGCCTGTGATGAAAAAGTATATTTGTAGAAAAAAATCAGAATACAGACTCAATTTATAAAAAATCACACCCGAACAAACGACATTGACCAAACCAATGCCCCAATTCGCAATATGCTCCCGAGCACTCAACCAAACGGCAAGCAGCCCGAAAATCGTTGCGACCAATTCGAGCCAACTCATTTTATAGTCGAGCAGCTCAAAAGCGATATTATTAATGTCAAAAAAACTCATTTTTTATAAATATAGGATGTTAGAGTTGTGCCCAACATCGTCGAGATTGCGAACTTCGACGACGGTTAGAACACTAATTATTAATATCCAGCGCCGTTTCCACCTCCCAGTCAGCGCGCAGTCCTTCAATTTTTGCCCAAAAAATGCGTTCAGGTTGGCTTTTTGTATCATAATTACCTGTGTCCCAACGCCTATTGACATTTATGTCTTCAATTACTTTCAGTTTGTATTCCGCAGGCGGTATCATCTCTAAACGCTTTTCGGCTGCTTTTTTATTATCAATGAAAAAAGCTGCTTCAACGCCATCTGACCCATTGAGTATCTGAACAACATAGTGTTTCAAGGAGTCTAAACCCTTGACTTTTACGATAATAGTGCCCAATTCAGATTTTTTCTGCACTTGTATTTTTGTCGCAACCGTATCATTTTTCAGACCATAAATATCCGTCAAGGCTTGCGGCAATATGGTAAGAGTATAAGGCATCCCTTCCACCCACGCCGCATCAAAAATCAATCGTCTTTTACTCGTCGAATCGTAGTGCATACTGAGGGGTATGCTTTGACGTGCTGAATCCATTAAGATAACCTTTTGACTATCAATGCTTTCTATCGGATTTGAAAAATTCAAACCAAAAGATTTGATTGGATTTTTAGTATAATTGGTCTGAATACTGAGGGGGGACAATTTCAGATTTTTCTTAAAAAAATCAACCCGTCCGCGTGTTCTGATGCGAACGGTGTCAGTTGGGAATGAATCGTTTTTCACATAGATATTCCAAGACGCATCGCCTGACGGCAAATCATAATACACCAATATCGTATCCCGACTCACTTCTGTCTCTATTTTTTGTTTGACATCATCAAAAGTCACTTTAGCAGTCTTCGGGTCTTGATTAGCAATGATTTTTACGATGCCATATTTATCCGTTTCTTTTGTCAATAACTGCCATTTTTTAGGCGGTTCAAATAAACGGATATTTATCATACCCGTTTGATTATCAACTATTTGAATTTTGCCACCCGCTTTATTTATCGAATCCTGTTTTGCACTTTTGGCTGTATCTACCTTCATTTTTGAAGCCGTAAAATCAGCGGTTACATGAAATAAAGAATCAGGAAAACCTATTCGTTCAATGTCTTGATTGTACAAATAATTCAAATCTTTATCAAGTAAAGCAAAAACTTTGAACTTGCCTTCGCGGACATTTTCAATAATAGCTTCTCCGTTTTTATCCGTTCTGCCGAAATAAAAAGGCTTGATTTTCCGCACAACGGAGTCCGCAAAATTGTCATACAACATCAAAACGACCCCCTCAGTAGGTTCACCTGAAACGGCATCAACAATGCGCCCGCGCACCGACAATGAGTCAATAATTGCGCCCGTTGAAAAAACAAAACGCAGATTTTTAGCCACATTCCCTTCACTCAAATCCTTGACAGATGTGCCGAAATTGATGGTATAAGTCGCATTTTCACGTAAAATCTCCTTTTTCCCAAACTCGAAAATGACTTTTTTACCGTCCTGTGTCACCTGCGGCTGTTCGTCAAGCGGCGGCGAAACGACGACTTGACTGAACGCATCTTCGAGTTTAATCCACTCGTCAAACGTCAATTCGATGCGCTGTTTCTTAAAATTTGTCTGATAGTTCAGCGTTGATTTTTGTTTAACTACTTTTGGCGGTATTGTATCCTTGTTACCACCCGTCGGCGCAACGATGTTAGCACAATTTTGAAAGAAGAAAAAAGTCATAAGTAAGAGAAAACCTCGTACTAAAACGGGACTTATGACAAGTGAACAGCACTTATTTTTTATATTAAAACCCATAATGTTGTTTAAGACCTTGAAAAAATCGCATGAAGTTACGGCATTTTAAACGTCTGATACTGAGGGGGTGCTGTTTTGAGAAAAAAAACAATTGTTTGCATATCAAATAAAGACAGATTTACGAAATATTGAAATTTCGTAAATCTGTTTCAAATACACTGGGCCGTAAAACGAACTTGAACTGTGAACTAAATATTAAATCTGTTCTCTCAATAGTAAGAAATTGCAGATTTAACCTTAAATTTGTGTCTTTCCTGAATCAACTATAAACAATCTTTTTCTCACTTAACACACCTCTTGCGTTATGAAAGCTACAATTACAGACATCGAAATCATTGATTATGCACCCGAATACCGCGACGATTTTACGCGGCTCAATGCAGAATGGATGACCACTTTTTTCGGCAAGCAATTGGATAATCACCTCGACGACCCCGAAACCAGCATTATTAATAATGGTGGTTTTATCCTTTTTGCTCAATCTGACGACAAAATCATCGGCACTTGTGCTATTTTAAAAGAAAATAATAAGCTCTACGAAATTGCTGATATGGCTGTTGCGCCAGAGTTTCGCGGTAGAAATATAGGTAAACGTTTGCTCAATGCCGCTGTTGAGAAAGTCCGTGTGGTGGGTGCGCGTCAAGTTTATCTTGTGACGAGTTCCAAATTGACGGCTTCTATCGAATTGTTCCGCACTTATGGCTTTCGCGAAACAGGTTTTGATGCGGAATTGTCCGTTTATGAAGGCTCTGACATCAAAATGGTGCTTAATTTGAAGTAGGCATAAAACTAACACATATTTTTTATGTCAACACATAGCCAAATAGGGTACATAGTTTATAAGTATTTGAAAATCAATAAACTATGCGCCCTATTTGGCTATGTGTTTAACAGAAAACGATGCCTCTAAAAGTTGCAGCTTTCACGCCGATATGAATAAAGAATTCTTCAAAAACATTGTCTTTCTTGTTGCTATCAATTTACTCATCAAGCCTTTGTATATTTTTGGCATTGACCGAACGGTTCAGAACCGCGTCGGTGAGCAGATTTATGGCATTTATGCGGCACTTTATAGCTTTACTTTTTTGCTACAAATCATCAATGATTTCGGGATTCAAAACTTTAACAGCCGTGAAATTGCCCAAAATCGGCATCAATTGAGCCGCTATTTTTCAGGCATTTTGTCCTTGAAAATCGTGTTGGCAGTGGTTTATTTAGCCGTTTTATGCTTGACCGCCCTTGTTTTTGGCTACGAAACGCGTTATTACCCCATGATTTTATCGTTAGGACTGTTTAATATTTTACTCTCTTTGAGTACCTATTTGCGGTCCAATATTGCCAGTTTAGGACTTTACACATTGAACAGCTTTTTGAGTGTTTTAGACCGCGTCCTCCTACTTTTTATCTGTCCCGTTTTGCTGTTTGTTGAACCTTTTAAGTCGTCTTTTCAGATAGAATGGTTCATTCATGCCCAGAATATTTCCATGTTTGCAGGCATTTTAGTCACTTTTGCCTTGTGTTATCGCAAAATTGAGTGGTTTCGGATTCGTTTTAATCGCCCATTTTTGGTGTCTATACTGAGGGGGGCTATGCCGTATGCTTTAGCCATTTTTTTAATGACGATTTACACCCGAACCGATATGGTCATGCTCGAAAGAATGTTGCCTGATGGTGCACGACAAGCTGGGATTTATGCTTCGGCTTATCGTCTGTTAGATGCGGTCAATGTCTTAGGGCTGCTTTTTGCGGGTCTGTTGATGCCGATG
>JAYTUR010000812.1:0-4278 GCA_043744475.1 Saprospiraceae bacterium
CACGTAAAAAACTCAAAACGATGCATCAGTTAATTAAAAAACTAAAATTAACACTCCTTTCTTTTGTCCTTTTTTTACCCCTCAGTCATGCGCAATTTGAAGTGGGTGCATTCCTCGGTGCTTCCAATTATCAAGGCGACCTTGCTGATGGGTTACTTCGTTGGCAAAAAACACAACCCGCTTTTGGCGCGATATTGCGCTACACACCTAACCGTTTTTTGACGATTCGCGCCAATGTGATTCAAAGTAAATTGTCAGGTTCTGATTTACTTTCATCTAACCCTGTAACACGTTACCGTGGTTTTACTTTTAAGTCCACCATTCGAGAATTTTCGGTGGTTAGTGAATTCAATTTTTTAGGGCAAAGTAATGAAAACAATTTCCAAGGTGGCTCTACCCTATTCAATCCTTATATTTATGCGGGTTTGGGCATCGCGTCCAATGACGGTGGCCCTGTTGCACCACCAGATACACGACCATATCCATTTCCAGAAGATGGTGCGACGAGTATCGTTCCTGCCTTCCCAATGGGTTTGGGTATCAAAATTCAATTTCGTGAAACATTCTCGCTTGGCATTGATTGGGGTACACGTCTGACTTTCTCAGATTATCTCGATGGCGTAAGTAAAACGGGCAATCCCAAAAAGAACGATTGGTATATGTTTGGCGGTTTGACCCTGACCTATTGTTTCGGTAATGACGGTTATTAAGCCATAAAATCATTTTTTTTCAAATTTTTTAACCGTTTGACGATGAATCTATCATGGTCAAACGGTTTTCTTTTGCTAACTTTGCGGCGCGAAAAAGGAAAGTATCGGATACTGAGGGGTATTCATTATCGTTTTTTCGTGGAATATCTCTAATATCTAATCATTTCCAATCTCGATTTCTCATGCTTACGGTTAATAATGTAGCGTTGCAATTTGGCAAACGCGTTCTATTTGATGAGGTCAACCTCAAATTCACAAAAGGCAATTGCTATGGTGTCATTGGTGCAAATGGCGCGGGCAAATCTACTTTTATCAAAATTTTGTCGGGCGAAATTGAGCCGAATCGCGGCGAAGTCAGTATCGAACCTGGCAATCGTATGGCGATTTTATCTCAAAACCACTTCGCATTTGATGATGTCAAGGTGATTGATACTGTTATGATGGGTCATAAACGCTTGTATGACATCATGATTGAAAAAAATGCCATTTATGACAATCCCAATGCCACCGAAGAAGAATCCATGCACGCCGCCGACCTTGAAGCCGAATTTGGCGAAATGAATGGCTGGATGGCGGAATCTGATGCGGCTGAATTACTCTCCAATTTGGGCATCAAAGAATCTTTGCACGATTCGCTTGTCCGTGAATTGAGCGGTAAAGACAAAATCAAAGTTCTTTTGGCACAAGCCCTTTTTGGCAATCCCGATGTTTTGTTAATGGACGAACCGACGAATGACTTGGATGCAGAAACAACGGAATGGCTGTGTGATTTCTTGGCAGATTACCAAAACTTAGTCATTGTTGTGTCGCATGACCGCCACTTCTTGGACATGGTGTGTACGCACGTTGTGGATGTTGACTTCGGCAAAATCCGTTTATTTACAGGTAACTATACATTCTGGTACGAAACAAGCCAATTGTTGTCGCGTCAGATGGCTGATAAAAATAAGAAAGTAGAGCAAAAACGCGCAGAAATGATGGAGTTTATTGCTCGTTTCTCTGCCAATGCCTCGAAATCGAAACAGGCGACCAGCCGTAAAAAGGCGTTGGATAAGTTAAATCTTGAAGATATGCGTCCATCAAGTCGTCGTTATCCTTTCATCAATTTCAAACCTGAACGCGACCCGGGTGACGTTATTTTTGAATGTGAAAACCTATCAAAAGTGGGAGGGAACGGCGAGTTTTTGTTCCAAAATATCAATATTCGCATGAATAAAGGTGAAAAAATTGCGATTCTTTGCCGCAATGCGAATGTACCTACTGCCCTTTTCAATATCATCGCAGGAGAAGATAAAAACTTTAGAGGGAAATTTTCTTATGGTCAAACCATAAGCCCTCAGTATTTGCCCAACGACAATACGCAATTTTTTACAGGCACAAACGATATGAACTTAATTGATTGGCTACGTCAGTTTTCAAAAGAAAAAGACGAGTCATTCATTCGAGGTTTCTTGGGTCGAATGTTGTTCAGTGGTGAAGAAGTGTTTAAAAATGCGAGCGTTTTGTCGGGCGGTGAAAAAGTGCGTTGTATGATGTCAAAAGCGATGTTGGCGAATCCAAACTTTACGATTTTGGACGAACCAACGAATCACCTTGACCTTGAAAGTATTACGGCTCTCAACAACGGTATGAGAGACTTTACAGGCAATATGATTTTCACAAGCCATGACTATCAAATCCTTGATACAGTCGCCAATCGCATCATCGAAATTACGCCCAACGGCATGATTGATCAATTGATGACTTATGGCGAGTACGTCCACAGCCCACGCATCAAAGCGTTGCGCGAGGAGCTATATGGCGAAGAAGTTGCTGCTTAATGGAAAATGGATAACGGATAATGAAAAATGCGACTCCTTTACTGAGGCGGTCGCATTTTTTCTTTATCCGTCATCTATTCTACTTAATCTTCAATAGAAGACAAATTTGCATAAATATTTTTCAGCTGCAACGTACAACCTATTGATTGTAAACGAATTGACGCATCTAAGCCGCTGATTTGTTGGTACAACCATACACCTTTTTTAGGATCTTTCAGATAATAATGGTCAATCGTCGGTTCATTTTGGCTCACTAAAAGGTATTCACGAAAAGCGGGCAATAAGCGATAGTTTTTAAATTTTTCATTCCTATCATAAGCCATAGTTGAAGGCGAAGCGACTTCTATGATTAGTTTTGGATTGACAATTGTCAATTTTGTACCATCAATATTGATCGGTTTTCCTTCAACAACACAGCCGTCAGAATAAACGGATTTGTCAATCGGAGGCATATAAATTGCCATATCACTATTGTATAAGTGAAATTCTTCTGTTTTTCTTAAAATACAGAGTTTGATATACACGGATATATTGACCGCAATTTCGCTATGTCTTTGAGAACCGCCTGGCATTTCTATAGTTTTCCCTTTATGAAATTCATGTTTTACCTCTGAACTTTGTTCAAATTCAAGAAACTCTGCAAAAGACATAGCTTTTGGTTGTGCTATTGTTGTCGTCATTTCTGATGTATTTTTCTACAAATCTAACCCTTCTTTTTTGAAAAACAAAATCATAACATACCATGCCAATTGGACTTTTTTACGAATACGCCAACGTAAAAGCATAAAACAAGGCAATCACAAACGCATGAAAAACGAGGACGAAAATATACATCTGTCGCCATGTTTTGAATATCGGTGGCTTTTCGTCCCACCATGTTTTTTCTGAATCTTTTGGTTTCATTTTTTATAATTATTTGACTATCAATAAATTATATAGATTAGGGAAATTTTAAAAATTTCCCTAATCTTTTTTACGCATATTCACCATTAAGGCAACGCTTTACCCAGCGACAACAAATTCGCAAATAACCGATACGCCCCAGGCACACCCATCGGCAATTCTCTAAAAAACGAATAACCCGTATAAACATACCAACCTTTGCCATGTTTGGCAACAATCAAACCACCGTCTTCTGGTTTTTCGTTGGTGTCATTACAACTCAAAAGGGCTTCATATTTCGCATCCCATTCCGTCAAAAAATACAAGCCGCGCTCTTGAACCCAACCGTCAAAATCCTTTGCCGAAATTTTATTTGGCACATTCAAAGCAGGATGTTCGGGTTTCAAAATCCGCACAGGAGCGTCTTCTTCCGTCGTACGTCCACGACCTAATTTGAAAGGATAAGGTCCAAACTGTTGCAACTGCAAATCACGACCCGCTGTATTGTATTGAACCACCATTGTACCGCCGTTTTCGACGTATTTCAAGAGTTTATCATTGTAAAACTTCAATTTCTCCTTGGTGTTATAAGCCCGAATGCCCACCACAATGGCATCAAAACTCTGCAATTTACCTTCATGTTGAAAGTCCGCATCTTTAATTTCAGTCACTTGATAACCAATTTGTTCCAAACATGCGGGCATATCGTCGCCTGCACCCATCACATAACCGATATTGATACCCCGTTTTTTGATATCCAATTTTACAATTTTAGCTTCCGAAGGCTGCAAAACTGTTTGCGTCGGTATGTGGCGGTGCCAACAAAATCCGTTCGCATCATCGAATATGACCACATACCGACGCAA
>JAYTUR010000813.1:0-4272 GCA_043744475.1 Saprospiraceae bacterium
CGTAAACGATTGACAACCAATACGCCCAATGCTTGAGAATCCACGTCTTCTGCGATAATCAATAACGGACGACCCGTACCCAATGCTTTCTCTAAAACAGGCAACATTTCTTGCATGTTGCTGATTTTCTTATCATAAATAAGGATAAGCGGGTTTTCGTACTCTGCAACCATTGTGTCAGCATTCGTAACGAAATAAGGCGACAAATAACCTCTGTCGAACTGCATACCGATTACTTCCTCAACATAAGTGTCTGTACCTTTTGCTTCTTCAACCGTGATAACGCCGTCAGTTGACACGCGTTTCATAGCATCTGCAATCAACAAACCGATTGTATCGTCGTTGTTTGCAGAGATAGAAGCAACTTGTTGGATTTTAGCGAAATCGTTTTGGATGTGTTCCGTTTGTGCTTTCAAGTTTTCAACAACTTTAGCCACAGCTTTGTCCATGCCGCGTTTCAAATCCATCGGGTTTGCACCCGCAGCCACGTTTTTCAAACCTGCACGCACCATTGCTTGAGCCAAAACAGTTGCCGTTGTTGTTCCGTCACCAGCTGCATCAGCTGTTTTAGAAGCTACTTCTTTAACCATTTGTGCACCCATGTTTGCGATAGGGTCGCTCAATTCGATTTCTTTTGCTACCGTAACACCGTCTTTAGTGATTTGCGGTGCGCCAAAACTTTTTTGGATGACAACGTTACGACCTTTTGGTCCTAACGTTACTTTTACTGCATCAGCCAACGCATCAATACCGCTTTTGAGTTTTTCGCGGGCGTCGGTATTAAAACTAATTTCCTTAGCCATATTAAATTTTGCAATTAAAAATTAAACAATTAAGAATTTTTACTGAGGGGTGAGTTGGGAGTCAAGGAATTAGATGTGTCAGATACAAAAATGACTCAAAACCCATAGTTCGAAACTCAAAACCCATAATTAAAGGATGATGAGGATGTCATCCTCGCGCATGATGAGGTAGTCCTCACCTTCGTGGCTCAATTCTTGTCCAGAATATTTGCCATACAATACGATGTCGCCTACGCTGACCGTCAAGGCTATGCCTTCTTTACCGGGTCCAACGGCGACAACTTCGCCACGTTGTGGTTTTTCTTTTGCTGTGTCCGGGATGATGATACCTCCCTTTGTCTTCTCCTCCGCTGGAGCGGGTTTCACAACTACTCTGTCGTTTATCGGCTTCATAGTTTCTTAAATTTTTAGTTTTGTTAAATGAATTAAATAAAGTTAGACATTAAATTAAGTGTCAAAAACAAGGTAAAATCGATGTTTCCAACGCTTACTTCTTATCATTTCTCGTGCCACCCAAATTTTGACTGCCAAAATTGCAGATGCGCCCTCAAAAAGTTCGCAAATGTAGCTTTTTATACTGAGGGGGGTCATTTTGACAGGTTATTTTGTCAAAAAACTATTTGATAGTGTATAATGGATAGTTGATAATGGATAATTATCCGTTATCAACTATCCATTATACACTATCCGTTATCCATTATCAATTATTTCTACTTTGAAATTGTCAATATAGGCAGGTGATTTATTGGGATGCCAAACATAGATTTTGAAAACATCTCTCACATCAGTTGTTTGATGTGAGGTGCCGATTATGAAGACATTATACCATTTACGTGACGATTTAATTTGAGATTCCAAGGTATGGTTTTGCCAATCTGCAACTTGTCCAGTTGTGGTTATTGTTTGAAAAACGACACTGGGTACTTGATTGAAATCTTCTACATAAATATCAAAAGAGACTTTAAAACGATGTTCAGATTTTGTAAAATAACTACTAATCGTGCCTTCCATGCCAGGTGCAAAAGGTTGTTTGTCATCTAATTTTATGATAAAACTATTCTGTTTTGTACGAGAATGGTCTTGATTGGGATAAGTTGCCGTTTCAAAATCATTAAAAAACAAAGGTTTATTGCTTATATTTTGGTGAATATAAGCCGTATCTGTTTGAAAAATATAGGTTTTGAAAGTACCACCCCAAATAAAATCCGCATGTTGAAAGGAGTCAATTAATTGAAAACGTTTGTCATTCCGAATCGTATCAAAAGGCACTTTATACATGCCGCCTGCAAAAATGGATTCCCAAACCAGAAGGCTTTTTTCAGGCACAGGTTCATGCTTTAATATTTGATGAAAACTGCGATGTCGTGGGTCATCAAAAGGATTAATGCCAAAAATCATGTCAATATACATACCCTCGGAATAAAGCGAATAGCCTTCTTTTTGGATTTTATCTTTATACTTTTTTGCGGCCTCAAATTGTGTCAATTGCGACGGATGCAAGTTAAAATCTATCTGCCAATTGAGATTTCGATATAAAAAAATCACACAAAAAAGGACAAAAAGCCCTAAAACATACTTCTTTTGCAGTTTTGGCAACACTTTTTCGACCCCCTCAGTAATGAGGTTTGCACCACGTGCACAAATGATACCCATCATAGGTGCAACGCACAACATCACGCGCATCAATCCTTGCGAAGCGAATATACCATACATCCAAAACAAAGTATGGGCAATAAAATGAGCGATGAAAATGCCATACACCAACCACAATTCATCAATATCGAAAGTTATCTGCTTTTTGAAGAACAATATCAATCGCCGCAAACCATCAAACAAACCAATAATGAGGACAAAATACACAAAACCGCCCGTCACCCAAGGCATATTGACGATAAAATTGTCCCATTTGCCAATACCATACACATGATCTGTTGTAGCATAACTCATCGTATTGAATATCCAAAGCAGCGATTTATGTGTTGAATATCCTGCAAAAGCATAAACAATGTGACCCAATGACAAAAGTGGTATGCACTTCCATTGCTTGCGAATTGCTAAATAAATGAGCAAAACGCAAAAGATTATCAATCCTTCAGACCTAATGAAAGGCAGAAAAGACGCAACCAATGTACCCCAAAAATAACGTTGCCGATGAAATAACCACACACACCACACCAAGACCAAAGCAAACAAAGGCTCGGTCAAACCCGATAAAGTATGCGTCAAAACCCTATGTTGCGCCACAACAAAAAGGGGTGCTAACCAAGCATGAGGGATTGCCCAAAGAGACGCTAATTTATAGGTTAACACTAAGCAAAGCGTTAATGTAAGGACATTCATCAGCTTGACCCCCACCAAACCGAATTGAGCAAAAGGGGCAGAAATAAAGACAAATAGCGGCTTTGCCCAATGATTGAAGAAGTATTTGGGGTATAAAAAAGCATCTCTACTGTATAAAAAATGGGCAACACTATCGCCATCGTCACCTGTTCCTTTGGCAAATACTGCAATACCGCACATGACGACAAAAAATATTCCTATAGCAATATATGTCCAACGCTTTTCTGACGCAACACGCATTGTTTGTTCTGTTTGATGCTTAATTAAATTGAGAAAATGACTTTTTTCTCTAAAACGGTGCAAAAGAGCGAAAAATATTGCTAAAATTCGTCAAAACCTACCCCCTCAGTAAAAAAGGAAAATTTAATCAATAATAAGCTCGTCTGCAAAAAGCCAAGCGGCTTTGCCTTCTCCAGCGTGACCTTTGGGGCAAACACCCATGTTTTTGGCAAAAATTTTTACATAACGTTTGGGTTTTGTGTATTCTGAAAAGCGCATTTTAGCTTGTTTAATATAAGTTTTTTCAAGGCTTCGACTGTGTTCAAAGTCTGCGCGGTCAATGTCTAGCCATTCTTTTCCATCATTTGACACCGACACGATGGCGTAATCAGGCAGAAAAATCCAAGACGCAGGCTTATTTAAGAACGATAAATTGACGACACTGAATTTACGGGGTTCTTCAAAATCAAAAATGACTTCCATATCGTTACCTTCAAAACCTGTCCACTGCGCATAGCTTTTTTCACTACCACGAATCCCATTTGTCAATCCAAGGCTGCCCGATTCATAGGTATTTTTAGCTGGTGTTTTCAAACTATACTTCATCCCCAATGCAAAATGAGGATAAATTATTTGCGTTGCTGTTTTACTTATTAGTCTGCCATTTTGAAAATTAACAGCTTTAATCGTATTAAAACCTTTAATTTCAATGGGTTGTGTATAAACTAATGACCTAATAGAAGGCTGTGAGCCATCGGTTGTGTATCTTATGTCTGTATTTTTAACAGAAGAACTCAAAATTACTGAGGGGGTAGTTCCATCTGATTTAAAAGTAATGTCAACATCGTACAATCGTTTGGCATAATTAACATTCATGCGGTCAAGCCGATTAAAATGTGTTTGCAAACGG
>JAYTUR010000814.1:0-4271 GCA_043744475.1 Saprospiraceae bacterium
CGTAAACTCCGAAGTTAGATGGATAGCGACTCCACAAACGGCTACAATTTTAGACATATCTTACGGTAATGCACGAGCAAATATTTTATCCATAATGGCAACAACAAAAGATGCCAATACAAAAATATTGACCCTTGATATTCAGTTTAATTGTCTGAAATCAACTTCAGGTGTGTGTCTATTGAATTATCTTAAATTTCAACTCGTTGAGCCTAATGGGAGTAAAAATGAGCCTTTTGGAGATGTTAATTTTGCCGAAAACCCAAAAGATGGTCAAAAAGTATCTGCAAAAGTGGCTTTTGTTATATCCAACAATTTGAAAAAAGCTAATTTTCAGATGTTCTATGGCGACAAAATGGAAAAGACTTTGGTGACTATAAAATTAAATACACCAAAATGAATGATGAAAATGCAATACATTCATCATTATTAACCTAATGTTAATAAACAAAGAAAATCTATCTAATCGTTCCAATCTGCGTTCCTTTGCAAAACAAGAGAAATTAATACTCACCGAATTGTCAATAAAGAAAATACACATGAAAAAAAACATCTCTATCGCACTCACTCTTACAGCGATGTTGAGCGTATGTAAAGTTTCAGCGCAGCAAGAGCAATCCCTCAATTTTATGACCGATACGTGGCAAGCACATTTGACGAACCCTGCTTTGTTACCTTCAAAAAAGCTTTCCATTGCCTTGCCAAGCGTGTATTTCAATATCAATAGCCCCGATTTAGCGGTCAATGACTTGATTGTCAATGAAAATGGCTCACGTAATTTGTATTTGAATAAATTGTATGCACCAGAACGTCCTGAACTGACACATATTAAAGGCAACGTTCAGATACAAACTTTGGGCATTGCGTTTCCTGTCACCAACCAATTGAGTTTGAGTATTTATCAAGCCACAACTGCGAACCCCTCAGTAACTTATCGTCGGGACTTGGCGCAATTGTTTTTTAAAGGGAATGCTGACTTTTTAGGCAAAACAGTTGCCTTTGGTTCGTCTTCAAATGGCGATATGCGCAGCGAAATAGGTATCGGGGCAGTCTATCATTTACCCGTTTTCACGATTGGTGGACGCATCAAATTGCACAGTGGTTTAGCGGGTATATTTACCGAATCTGACAAACTCGACATCTCTTTCAACCAAACAGATTATAGTCTTGGTTTCAACACAGATATTAATTTAAAGATGTTTTCTGCTAAAAAAATAACAAATATCCGCAATGCACAAGACATTGTCAATCAAGGACTTTTCTCTAAAAACTCAGGCGTATCGTTTGATTTAGGCGGCTCTATGAAATTGGGTAAAATTCAACTGAACGCGAGTTTGATTGATATTGCTGGCACAATAAATTGGAAAAATGGTGGCACATCCTACACTTCAAAAGGCAGTTTTACTTACAAAGGTCAAGACATAAACAACTTCAATCGGTTTTTTAATATTGACTCATTGAGTTCAAAAACCTTTACAGATACCCTCAAAAAAGTGTTGGGTTATACCGAAACGGCAGGTGCAACTTATACCCAAAAACTGCCGATGAAACTGTACCTCAGTGGCTCATATCAACTCAGTGACAAGTTATCTTTGGGCGCAATGCTGTACAACGAAAGTGGCGGTTTAACGGCTTCCCAAACGGGTTTTGCCGTTGATGCAACCGTAAATGCGGTAGATATCCCTAAGATTTTGAAGGTTCGGACAGGTTTGACTTATGGTTTACGCAATGGAAAATTTAATAATTTGGGCGCGCACATCACGATAAATGCCTTCAAGGTCTTTCAGATTTTTGCGGTGACGGATAATATTATAACCGTTTTTAAACCTTACAACGCTACAAGTGCAAATGGACGGGTTGGTATGGGTCTGATTTTTTGAAAATAAGGGTTTTATACTGAGGGGGTATCACAACGAAAAGCGCAAACTTATGCGCGGATTTAGACTCCGCAATGACGAAATATCCGCTTCCCAACGATAAAAAACGGCAACACCCAAACCGATGCTTCTAAAGTTTATGTAATTGATTTTCAATAGATTATCTAAAATTAAGCCGCTTTCAATCAAAGGTTTTATCTGTGTTGAAAATGCAATATCGCGATGTGCTTGCGGATTAGACAATTGTCCAAAAGCCATATTTTGAGCGAGGCTTAATTGGGGCGACGACCATTTGGAACGATACAGAACATTACCAAAAGACTGAGCTATATAGATGTTTAAAAATTTATCGGACAACCAAGTCGTCGTATCGCTAAAGGTCTGAAAAGTATTTGGCACATATATAAAAAGCAGCCCATTGCTACCACTTTGATTGAGCGTAAACAGCTTCGCTAATGGCACATTACCTTTGACAAAACCACCTTCGACGCGCCAATTCAAGCGACCTAAACGGCGAATCATCGTTGCTTGATGGGCTGCAAAAAGCCATTTATTGTATGTATAGCCCCCCCTCAGTAAACCGTCGAATCCGCGCGTATAGCCGACCTCAAAAACAGGTATTTTGTTGATTTCATTCATGGTTTCACCCATAAACAAAGGATTTTGTTCATCAAAAACGTATTTCAGATATGCTGAAAACTCAGTGAAATGGAAATTCGTCGCCACTTCTCCCCTATTACTTTCAAAACGATACGCATAATTGGGTTTCAAAAATTGCTGTTGTCCGACCAATTTCAAAAAAATACGCTTACCAATGCGACTACTAAACGCAGCTGCCAAAGCATCATTTGTATCAAAACGATTGGCGTATAAGCTACGAGAAATGAAGCCGATGGGGTCTAATTCAGACAAAGCCCCTGGCTCTCGAATGTCATGTATATAGCTTAATTCAAGTGCGGTTTGCCAACCTTGTGCCAAACGAAATTTAATGTTCCCGCCATATTTCCAAGCAGAATCTTTAAGCCCATAACCTGCATAAATACTTGATTCCCAGAACTTTGGGCGACTGAAAGCGGCTGCAGGTGCATTTGTGAGTCCCAAACCCAACCTGAAATTTTCATAATTATTTGTCTTTATCAATCGTGTCAAATCAAGGCTAATATCACTCTTTTTTATGGGCAATTTACCCGAAGTCAAAGCATTCAATGCTTTTGCCCAAAAGTCAAAATGCTTTTTACGGCTGATGCTGTCCATCCACGTATAGGTGCTCAACTCGCGGTTACTGAGGGGGGCGACTGAACGGAAAGGCAACCAAGCGCTGTCTGCTTGACCAAAGGCGTTTTTTTCGATAATCAGCGGTGCTTCGGGATTAAAATCCTTTTGTTGCAAAGGTGGATTGACTTTAATGTCTGAAATATAGCTGCGCCCAACGATACGCGCGCCTAAATAAGGCAAGGGGTATTTAGGAAAGTCCAATTCAAAATTGAGTTGCTCGGGGAACCATTGGGTTGAAGTTGTATCAAAGTGGTATTGTTGCTCAATTTTGATGGTTGATACTGAGGGGTTCGATGGTTTTGCGCGAACGTTTTGCACTGCCCATTGGCGTGAATTGATATGCAAAACACCTGTTAATCCTTCAAATAGTTTTCCTTTTTGGGGATGAAATGAAAGGATAAAAATGGTATCAATGCCTTGATACAGTGTATCTTCAATATTAAAAAAATAAAAATTTGGACTACCAATACTGATGGGATTGATGTAGTTTTTATCTAAAACTCTTAAAAAATCACCATAAAATGAGAATGGTTGAATCATATTCGCCAAAGCGACCATGCCTGCATTTGGGAAGCCACTGACGCGGTTTAAAATGACGCGTTCAAAATTATCGTTTGGGAAACGAAAGCGGCGCTCAGTGACGGTTTCCATCAGAAAGGCTTGACGTTCAGCATTTTGGGCTGATGATTTTTCAAAATTCTCAATGACATTTTGATTGCGTATTTTTGAGGTATCTCTTTTTGATATAAAATGGAAGAAAGCGGAGTCATCTGGTACAAGGTCGAAAGCGACTTTATTGTAGGTTTTACATTCAAAAGTGGCTAATTTTTCAGGATTGTTTTTATTTCTATTAGCAATAACCAAGCGAACGATGCGATTAGCAGGGTTTTCACCTGCCGAAATAGTCAGTTCTGAAATTAAATTATCCGCATTTGGGAGGGATATACTGAGGGGGTGGTTTGTTCCATTTTTTTTTAAAAAATCTGCATCTAATCGTAGGGTTTGAGAGCCAATACAACGAAAAGTGAGGGATTGAATGGGCGTTTTTGAAGTCACATTGAAGCGACCTTCAATGTCGGACAGTACGCCTTTTGTCACATCGTCATTAGGCAAAATAGC
>JAYTUR010000815.1:0-1093 GCA_043744475.1 Saprospiraceae bacterium
CCCCGTTTGCGACATTCCGAAATCATAAAATCCAAGGGATCATACTGAGGGGAACGTCCTTGTTGCCCCGTCAACACATCTGACCACGGCTCAAAAAAACTCGGATACAAGGCATCGCAATAACCCCGAATTTGCACAAAAACAGCATTCAAACCCGCTTGTTTTTGTAAATCCAAAATCGCTATAAACTCCTGTTTTTGTGCCGCAACAGACAGTGTTTTGCTGGAAGGCCAGTCAATATTCGACACTGTAGCGACCCATGCCGCCCGAAATTCCCGTTTAGGCGGTGTTTGAGCAAAAAGTGTTATTACACAGCATAGAAAAAATAAAACAGTAATAGTTTTATTCATGTATAAATAATTGATGATAAAGTATAAAGACGTAACACGTTTAGGAAATTTTAAAAATCTCCTAAACGTCATGTGCTACGACGAATGATCCGCAATAATCACCCATTTGCCCTTGATTTTTTCAAAAACAAGAGAGAAATGACCACCCACATCGCCTTTTTCGGGACGTGTCAAATGCCATTTACCGACGACGAAATAATGTTTTTTACCCAAAGGCTTGATTTTTAAAATGTCAAATTTGAGCGTACCCATTGCGGCACGGTCGGGATAACCTTTTTTGTAACTGTCCAAAGTCATTTGATAACCTTGTGTGATACCCGATTTACCGATAAACATCAGTGAATCAGATTGCCAATAACCGACCATGAATTGGTCAATATTGCCTTCATTCCATGCCAAAATTTGTGTGTTAAGAACGCGCATAATCGCATCTGCGTCTTTATTAGATTGGGCATTGAGTGTTAATGTCCAAAGGAAAAAACAAGTTAAGAGTGTTAATTTTTTCATAATGATTAATTTTTGAGCGAAGCTAAGGTTTTTTCTGAAAAACCACCCCCTCAGTATAAAAGCTATTTTGACATAGATTTTGACACTTGTTAAAGTTTTGAATAGTAACAATCGGGATTCAACCTATTCGTTTTGGACAGACTATCGAACCATATTATTCATATTTTAAAATCTTTTTATGAAGAATTATTTCCGACAGCCTGAAAGGTTGTGTATTCTTTTCTACAATTGCCGCC
>JAYTUR010000816.1:0-1092 GCA_043744475.1 Saprospiraceae bacterium
CAATGGACGAATAGATTTGAGTTTGCAAAAAAATGACAATCAACTAGTTATAAAAATATCGAACACAGGAGATACAATCCCCCCCTCAGTATTAAACCAGATTTTTGACCGTTATTTCAAAAATTCAGCTATTGAAGGCAGCACAGGCTTGGGATTGGCGATTGTGAAAAAAATTGTGGATTTACACGACAGTACCATTTTTGTAGAAAGTGATGAGGGGCTTACGTCATTTACTTTTTCGTTGCCTATTTATAAGTAGGTATGCCTATTTTTTCAAAATTCTAAACTCAACTCGCCGATTCAACTGACGGGTTTCTTCTACATCATTTGGCACTATCGGCTGTCTGTCGCCGAAACCATTTGAGCGCAGACGTTTCATCGCAATACCACTCTGAATCAAATAATCCATCACCATGTTGGCTCGCTTACGGCTCAAAATGAGGTTGTAATTTGAATCACCCACGTTGTCTGTATGTCCAATAATTTCTATTTCGAGCATGGGATTCTGTGTCAAAACCTGCGCTAATTTATCCAATTCAACGAATGAACGGGGTAATAATTCGGCCTTGTCGCTGTCAAAATAAATGTCTTTAAGGCGCACTGTTTTGCCAATTTCAAGCCTAATACGCGTCAAATCATCGTCTTTTATAGGCACAGGCATGATTGGCTCTGTTTTTTTAAGACTTACATCATCGAGGTAATAATAGGCAAAATTAAGGTTGGATACTGAGGGGGGTGCCATAATCATCGTTTCATCATCAGTGTTGAAATTGCCTATGATTAGCCATTCAGAATCGGTGTCAGCTGTAAATTTTAGGGTTATTTTTTGCCAACATTTGGGCTTAGGCTCAACGACTTTGGGGGCAAAAACAATCGGTTTGACGTTAATCCGTTCTTCTCCGATCATTTTTATGCGTTTATTTGAAAAAAAAGCACCTAAATTATTGATTCTCAACCCTGCATCAAGACTCGCTACCCATACCTCAAAGACATAGTTTTGCCCAACGACCAAAGGCTCTTTTAACTGAATTTGGACATATTCACGACAGTGGGGCTTACCATTTGAACAACCATAAACCGTAATGCCCGCCA
>JAYTUR010000817.1:0-1091 GCA_043744475.1 Saprospiraceae bacterium
CGGTCGCGCCCAAAGCCATTGCGGTTTTCATACAAGGTAAAATAAGGATTGTCGAAGAACGTATAATTGTATGAATATTGCTGTACGTTCTCCAAATCAGGTTGCCAATAATTTTTCAAAGGCTCGATATTGTTTGAGCGACCAAACCATGCGACCAATGCGTAGTTGATGTTTTCAGAACCGTACTTTGTAGCAGGGCGGTTGCGGCTTGAAGAATTGATGTAATTGATATTTGACGTGATTTTCAGCTTCGATGTTGGGTTAAAATTAAACGATGTGGCAATCGTTTTACGCTTCAAATCAACGCCCGGGATATAGGATTTACTATCCAAATTGCTCACTGACAAACGCGCATTGTACTTGTCATTACCCGCCGTAAATGCCAAATTATTGATAAAAGTAGAGCCTGTACCGTAGAAATCACTCAAATTATGGGGATAAGCGACAAAAGGTGTCGGCGTAATCGCTTGACCATTGTACAAAGCATTGTCCGCCGCACGCACCACTCGACCATCGGGCAACGTCACAGGACTGTCGTACTGTGCGATGCTCAAACCCGCATCCAAACGAGGACCATAACTGTACGTAATGTTGTCGTTGATGCCCGCACCCAAACCGTCTTTGTAGGCATATTTACCGCTGTTGCCCAAGCCGTATGTGTTTTGAAATTGCGGCAATTGGAAAGGTGTTTCTACGAAAGTCGTAGAGTTGAACGATACACCGATGCCTTTACTTTTTGCGCCATTTTTTGTTTTGATGATAATTGCCCCGTTTGAAGCCCTTGCTCCGTACAAAGCGGCAGCCGTCCCGCCTTTCAAAACCGTAACTGACTCAATATCGTCTTGATTGACTTCCATCGCGCCGTTGCCGAAATCCACTTCCATAAAGCCGTTGGCATCGTCGTTGACACTGTTAACAACGGTATTGTTGTTGATTGGAATGCCATCAACAACAAATAAAGGGTTGGTATTCGTAAAAGAAGACTCGCCCCTGATACTGATTTTTGTCGAAGAACCGACGCCCGAAGAACCAGATGTAACGGTCAAACCCGCCACTTTTCCCGCCAAATTGTCTAAAAAATTGGGAGATTT
>JAYTUR010000818.1:0-4256 GCA_043744475.1 Saprospiraceae bacterium
AAGAAAAAAATTCTTGATTTATCTGTTATGTCAAAGAACTAAAACCACAAATCTTTTTGTCGTTTGTTATACCTAACTTTATGTCGTACAACAAGTTTCGGAAAGATGAGCATAAAGACGAAACAATGTTTTTTAACCAAAATTTCTTTTAGCCTTTTGAGACAACCTCTTTTATACTAAAACTGATGAAACGCTTGCGACACAAATGCTAAGACATCTGGCAAGGCTTGTCGCCAATAAGTCCACGTATGTCCGCCGTCGCGCGCACGAAATTCATGTGGAATCTCCTTTTTACGCATCGCAATATGCACGAGCGAATTACCTTCATATAAAAAATCATCGTCACCACAGTCAATGTACCAACGAACTGCTTTTTTAAGGGTATCAGGTACATTATTGACCAATTCGAGGACGCTTTGCCGCTTATAGAATGACTCAATCTGCTCATCAGTAGCCGTTGAGTCTGCCCTTCTAACATTCGTTTTGGCGGCATCCATTGTCAATGGACCTGTTCCTGCACTGAGGGGGCAAGCCGAAGAAAACAATTCAGGATGATGCAAGGCATAAGTAAAACTGCCGTCGCCGCCCATCGAAAGCCCTGCAATGGCTCTAAACCGTTTTTCGCCTTTGATTCTGTACTTTTTCTCTACAAAAGGCATCAATTCTTTAAAGAAAAAATCCTCGTATAGCCATGTGCCTGTGGCGTTGTTGGCGTAGCCGCGCCGTACTGTATTGGCATCGGGCATGACGATAATCATGGGTGTTGCCTTGCTTTCTTTGATGGCATTGTCCGTAATGTTCAAGACTTCGCCAAACTGTACCCAACCTGTTTGGTCGTCGCCGCCGCCGTGTAACAAGTACAATACGGGATAACTTCTGGTAGAAGTCTCATAATCGGGTGGCAAATATATGGCATACTTGCGCTCCATATTAAGGATTTTGCTGGGCAACGATAAGTTATCGAACACTTTACCTGTGGTCTGTGCGGACAGCCCAATGCTTGTGCCTATTAATAGGAGGAAGAGAAATTGGTTTTTCATGTTGTTAGTTGTTTAATTTTTATTTAAAAAATAGAATAAAGGTGAATATACTGAGGGGGCTACCATTTTGGCACATAAAGGTCTTTATAATCCAATCCCGCTCCTTTGAGCGCATCAATGACATACATAGAAGTGTCTAATTTAGCTGCAGGAATAAGACCTGAAAAAGTGAATTTACAGCCTTTGGATTTTGCCAATTTGAGGACATCAATAGCAGGTGTTTTGGCTTCATTGTCTATCTCAATTGCCACGTTATTTTTCTTAGCTAAATCCAATAAGGTCTCTGCATTTTGTACGGTCAATACCGCGCCTTTATGCGCCCAAATATTGATTTTGCCCGAAGCCAACAAGGTTTGTGCTGATTTCAAATCACTACTTTCGCCTACAGCATAATCTGCTTTTGTAGCTTTTAAAGCCTTAATTGTCTTAGTATTGACTTTTATGCCTGTAAAAAGAGGTAAATTTTTAGCGGCGGTGAGCGTGCCTATTTCCGCAGGTGTTTTCACAAGTGCCACATTGATGCCCGTTTCATACACATACTTCGCCAGGTCGGTAGCGGTCATAACTGAATGGGGATTCAAATCAATAAAAGCGATTTGGCGGTTTTGCCAAACCTTTAAACTGTCGTACCAAGCGCCCAATGTCGGAGCTTTAACATTCGCTCTTGCATCGTCGGGCAAACGACGAACTTTGAAGCTTTTGTATTGCATTTTACTCAAAACATCATGCCCTTGAAGGCAGAAAGTCCCTTTGCTCAATGCCTTGACACCTGATGGTAGCGGTTCAGGCTGGACATAATCCACTGTTTTTAAGCCATTTAGCCATATTTCTACCCGATTACTGACAACTTTGGCTTTCACATTCGTCCACACACTGTCTTTGGCAAAAGCCTTGTACACGTTTCTTGTGCCATATAAACTCGCCGATTTTTTTAATTCGATATAGTCTCCTTCGCCCTTGTGGGTATTATTGACCTGTATTTCCATGCCTTTCGAGGGCCAGCCTTCTTGTTGGAATTGGGTATGGATATAAATGCCTGAATTGGCTAATTTGAATGTTTTTACCCAAACATCTATTTCAAAATTCTTAAAACCGTCTTTCAGATGCTCGCCTGTATAAAACAAGTGCGAACGTTTGCCAACGGCTTGAAACATGCCGTCCACAACCGACCAAGTGCCTTCGTTTTCACTGGCTTTCCAATCTGTGAAATCTTTGCCATTGATTAGTTCAATCCAACCGTCTTTATTTTGTTGGGCTTGCACATTTAATGAAAATGCAAGGATTAAGAAGAGTCCAATAAATTTTTGTAGATTTTTCATTCTTGATATTAATGGATTAATTGTTTTTAAATCAAAAATACTGAGGGGTGGCAAACAAAACTTTATTGCCACGTGAAAGCAAAATATTCGCACTGCGCACCCGTCGTATTGATGAGCGCATGAGAAATATTGAACGATAAAATGACCAAATCTCCTGCTTTGGCTTGATAGATTTTGCAATCAATAATCATCGTTATCGTTCCTTTAGTAATCAATAATGCCTCTTCCGTTTTATGCGTATGGGGTTGATGACTTTCCAAACCCGCATTCAAGGCGGTCGTGTGCATCTCAAAAGCCGTACATTGTGTTGTTGAACGGTTGTAAAAATCACGTCTTACGCCTTTGACATTTGTTTTAAGTGGGTTATCTGCTTGATTCAGCATCAAAGAACCACCTGCTTTTTGTCCTCTTTCTAAATCTGTTGGATTTTTAGATTGAAAACGAAAGACGTAATAGGTCGCAGGTGTATCGCCCACATTGCGTAAGCCATGCACTTCATTGGACATAATGACCGCCACGCCGCCTGCTTCCACCACTTTCTTTTTATCGCCAATGGTGAATTCAATTTTACCTTCTTTGATGATAATCAACTCGTCGGCATCTTGATTGGGGTGCGGTGGATTGGGTTCTATGCCAGGCTGTATCGTCGTGGCATGGACTCTGAAATATTTGAGGTGGGTTGTCGTGCCTTCCACAAGCAGCCTACGGGTTCTTCCATTCTCGGTTTTTGCTTCAAGGCTATCCCAATGAATGATTTGGGCTTGAACTTCTGAAAGATTTTGAGCATCCATAGTTGTTAAACTCATTAAGAGAAAGAGTAAAATTGTGTTTTTCATTGCGTATTGTTGAATAATGTTCAAAAAAATAAGCATGTAATATCATAAAAATGAAGCATTAACCTATGCTTTTTAGATGAATAGCTACGTTTTACAATAAATTAACGCTCATCAGCCTAATTATAAATGTATCAAATTCCCAAACCGCGCATTAAATCCTTCAATCCCTTGCAAACCGCCTGTATGAACGGCAACAATCGTCGTATCTTTAGGAAAAACCCCTTTTTCAATCAAATCAAAAACACCATACAGCATTTTACCTGTGTAAATAGGGTCGAGCGCAATACTATGTTTTTGCTTAAAATCATTGATAAAATCAATCAAAGGCGTTGTCCATTTAGCATAGCCGCCAAAGTGGTAATTGGTTTGGATTGACCAATGCTTTTTATCTTCAAAAAGACCCCCCTCAGTATAAATATCCTTTTTATCCTTTTCTGCTTGTTTTAAAAGTTCCGAAACATCATTTTCTAAAAAGTCACCTTTTAAAGCCGCAAATCCTAAAACGTTAATAGGCTTCGGTAGGGTAGTGGCGGCTGAAACAATCCCCGCTGTCGTGCCGCCTGTGCCACAAGGCAAACAGATATAATCGGGTTGTGCGCTCAATACTTCGATGATTTCAGGAACAATTTCAGCTACGCCTTGCATGGCTAATGTATTTGTACCACCTTCGGGCAACCAATAATAGTTTGGATATTGATTACTTAAAGATTTGGCAACCAAATTTTTATCTCTGTATTCAGAACGTGTAACAAAATGAAGTTTCATCCGACATTGTTCTGCAAAAGCCAATGTCGCATTTAATATTTCAGGTCTTTCACCGCGTATGATACCAACCGTTGGCATATTCAAAAGCTCTCCTGCGGCGGCAACAGCATGGATATGATTGGAAAACGCACCGCCAAAAGTAATGAGTCCTGCTTTACCCAATCGCTTCATTTCCAATAGATTGTATTTCAGTTTGCGAAATTTATTGCCTGATACGAAAGGGTGCAACAAATCATCGCGTTTGATAAAAAGGCGTACTTGATGCGCTTCAAGTCTTGCGTCTTTGATACTTTGCA
>JAYTUR010000819.1:0-1088 GCA_043744475.1 Saprospiraceae bacterium
GCCGCACCTACTTATTTTCCACCAGCGACAGCACAAGCAGGTGACGATTTTTTATTGCATACCATTGATGGCGGCTTGTTTGCGAACAACCCGACAATGTGTGCTTTTATTGAAGCCTTAAAAATATTTCGGGATGAAGACCAGCAACTGATTGGGGCTGATCGTATGATGATTTTGAGTATAGGAACAGGCGAAATTAAAACGAAATACCTTTTTGCCGATGCTATAAAATGGGGTATTTTGAGGTGGGTTAAACCAATTATTGATATTATGATGACGGCTGTTTCGGAGACGGTTGATTATCAGTTGATGAAATTATTTAAAACGATAGATTGTTCTGACCAATATTTTCGCATCATGCCCGAGCTTGGCGATGCTAAACCAGAGATGGATGATACAAGTCCTAAAAATTTAGAAAATTTACGTCAAGCGGGCATCAAAACATCCAATCTTAATGAAGATAAGTTAGACAAAATCGTTAAAATGTTGATTGAAAATCATCCAATTTAAGCACTTTATTATCATTTTAAAATAATTATGAATATCCATCACATTCCCAAAATTAAACATGCTGATAGCGGCAATTTTTTCCTTATTGCAGGGCCTTGTGCCATTGAAAGTGAGGATTTAGCGATTGAAATTGCCCTACGTGTGTCAGCCATTTGCGACCGCTTGCAGATTCCGTATATTTTCAAAGGGTCATATCGCAAAGCAAATCGGTCTCGAATTGACTCCTTTTCAGGCATTGGTGATGAAAAAGCCTTGAAAATTCTTCAAAAAGTAGGGCGTACCTATCATTTACCGACGACGACTGATATTCATACGGACGAAGAAGCAGCAATGGCTGCTGAATACATTGATATTCTCCAAATTCCAGCTTTTTTATGCCGTCAAACCAGTCTTTTAGTGGCTGCCGCCAAAACGGGAAAGATTGTCAATATCAAAAAAGGACAATTTGCTAGCAGTGAAACGATGGCTCATGCGATGCAAAAAGTCATAGATTCGGGCAACGAAAAGGTGATGTTGACGGAGCGAGGTAACACGTTTGGCTATCAAGATTTGGTCGTTGACTACCGCAATATTCCAGA
>JAYTUR010000820.1:0-1088 GCA_043744475.1 Saprospiraceae bacterium
TTCTTTAATCAGCATCAGTTGGGCGATTTGAAATGTTGAATATAAATCAGCTTTTTTATCGGTGCCATAGATTGTGCAATCAACCCACTCCGATACATTTGTTTTTCAATCGACTTCATTTGGGCGATTTGTGCAGTTGAACAATAATGAACTTTTTTTCATCGGCATGCTAGATTGCCAAATAGCCCACTCCGATACAGTTGTATTTCAATCGGCTTCATTTGGGCGATTTGTGCAGGTGAATAAGCATCAGCTTTTTTTATCGGCATGATAGATTGCGAAACAGCCCACTCCGATACAGTTGTATTTAAATCGGCTTCATTTGGGCGATTTGTACAGTTGAATAATGATGAACTTTTTTCATCGGCAAAATTGATTGCAGCAAAGTGAATGGCTGCATATAACAAGGGGTTTGGCGTTATTGGGGCAGGACGTTGTGATCTTCAACTTTGGTTCACTGTTGGGCTTCAGTCCAAGCTGGACGTTTTTCAATTTGGCTTTTAGTTGTTATCTTCAACTTTAGTATTTCAATTGGGCTTCAGTTCCGGGCGGACGATTTTCAAATCCCCCAACAACGCCAAGCCCTACCGTTGTAAGCAAGTGTATTGACCATCCATCATTTTTTAAACCATATCAAAATGAAAAAAATCTTTTTGCCAGCTTTATTATTAATAGCAAACGTTTCGTTTTCTCAAGACTTACCAAAATTTGAGTTGACAAAAGATGGCGTGCAACCCATTGTTGTAAATATTGACAGTTTCGCTGTTCAGGCACTTTATAAAAAATCACTGAACTGGATTCAAGAAAATTATAAAAACCCAAAAGAAGTTTTGAAAAGCGATATTGAAAATGAAACAATACGAATCGCCGGTATAAAAAACAATGCTTGTTGGTATAAAACAGTTGGTATAAAAATGTCGTATGATATGGAGTATTCATTTCAAATTGATTTAAAAGATAATAGTAAGGGTTAGGAAAATACATAGAACTAATGAAGACGAATCTCGTTGGCATTATGAAGACTATTTATCATTTTTCAAAGATGCAATGACCGATACATTTTATAAAGGGTACGGTGGACAAACAAA
>JAYTUR010000821.1:0-1087 GCA_043744475.1 Saprospiraceae bacterium
ATCAGTCGTATCAGCCCAATCAGTGGTCTCCCTTTCATTAAAATACCCAAAACAAACGCTTTATGAAAGAATACACCAATCGAATGAGCCTTTTTCTGCTGCTCATTTCTTTGTTCATTACGCCCCTCAGTATAAAGGGGCAAAATTTTGCACTTATTGATTCCATAGCGATGAAAGTACCCAGGTTGGCAACGCAATCAACGGCTGACCTCGTTGCCTATTGCAAAGCCAATGCACATACCGACGTAGAAACGGCTCGTTTTTATTTTGTTTGGATTGCCCGAAATGTCCGTTACGACGAAGCGGCTGCTAAACAAGTTCATATTGAATTTGACTCTAGAAAGCAGTCACCAGACGCTATTTTTCAAAGCCACAAAGCTATTTGTACAGGTTATGCCCGTCTTTTTGCTTATTTATGTCAACAATCTAGTATTCCAGCAATATATGTAGCGGGCTACGGAAAAGAAGAAATGAGGACAGACAGCATCGAAACACATGCTTGGAATGTGCTTAAAATTGGCGGAGAATGGGCGCTTTTTGACCCAACCTGGGCTTCTAACTCACTTGAGAGTGACAGCACTTTTTTGGGCGTTCCCTTTGAACGTTATTTTATGGGTACGCCCGATTATTTTCAAAAAGGGCATTTACCTTATGACCCTGTTTTTCAATTGACCAAAGAAGTGGAGACTCGAAAAGCATTTTTTAATCTGACTGAGGGGGATGATTCGGAAGTAACTTATGATGATTTTACGACCATTTTGAACCGTGACTATGCGTTGGATTCTTTGGAATTTATGATTCAAAGCCATCGAAGAGGCGTTGTTTTTATGCCTTCAGACACTAATATTCTAGCCAAATTGCGCGGCGTGCTTAAAGAAAAGCAGAATTTAGTACTCAACATAGCTCACGACGGTCTTTTAGATTTTAGTAATTCCGCTGAAAAAAATGTAGGAAAATTGCCCATAAGTGCTTTAAGAAATTGGTCTGAACGATTTCAAACATTGGCAGAACCCTTGCAAACTGCCCTTGATACCAATAAAGAAATTGAACAATTGGAAACAAAAGAAGAAAAAATCAATGAAGCCAA
>JAYTUR010000822.1:0-16690 GCA_043744475.1 Saprospiraceae bacterium
AATTTTGTATTTTAAAAAAAGAATCTTATAAATCTTTATCCAATGAACAAATTTATTTACATCATATTTGGTATAGCAGTTCTACTCTTTGCCTGCCAACATGAAAGTCTATTAACTAATGAGGGCACTCTTAGAAAAGCAATAGCTGCAACTGCCACCTCCTCAAGTTTAGATGAATACACCATGCCTGATGGCAAAGATTTAAGCAAAATCCCTAATCAAGACGTTAAAAATCCGCTGACTGTGGACAAAGTAGCTCTCGGCAAAATGCTTTTTTTTGAACCGGGTATCGGTTTGGTCGGCAAAAATCCTATATTAAGACAAACTTATTCGTGTTCTTCTTGCCATGTACCAAATATGGGTTTCACAGCAGGTCGTCTTCAAGGCATCGCCGACGGTGGTATTGGCTTCGGAAACAACGGCGAAGGGCGTTTCAAAAGCACGTATTATTTAGGTGATGACGTAGATGCACAAGGCGCACGACCGTTGCCGATGCACAATTTGGCTTATGTCACGAATGCGCTTTGGGCGGGTTCGTTTGGTTCGTTTGGCACAAATGTCGGCACTGAAAACGTTTGGCATAATGATACTTTGACAGAAGTCAATTTTAAGGGACTACAAGGTTTAGAGGCAAATAATATAAGAGCCTTGCAGGTGCATCGCCAAATGATGGACAGCACAATCGCTAAGAACTTGGGCTATAAACCGTTGTTTGACAAAGCTTTTCCTGAAATTCCAGCAGCTGAACGCTACACTTTGACAACAACAGCGTTTGCGATTGCAGCTTATTTTCGAACTATTTTGACCAATGAAGCACCATTCCAACGTTGGCTTAAAGGCGAAGTCAATGCGATGACAGAACCTCAAAAACGCGGTGCGATGGTGTTTTTTACCAAAGGCGGTTGTACCAATTGTCATCGTGGCCCTTCATTAAATCGGATGGCTTTTCAAGCTGTTGGCGTTAATAATTTGTATCAGTCTGGTTTTCAAGTATTTAGAACAGGTCCTACTGACAAACGCAATTTAGGACGTGGTGGTTTTACAAGAAAAGATGAGGACATGCACAAATTTAAAGTACCACAGTTGTATAATTTAAAGAATGTCGGTTTCTACTTTCATGGTGCGAGTAAACGGTCGTTGGAAGAGGTGGTTGAGTATTTTGACCGTGCGATTCCTGAAAATAAAGATGTGCCCACCTCGCAAATTTCGCCATTTTTTGTACCACTCAATCTGAATCAAAAGGAGATTAAGGATTTAACAGAATTCTTAAAAAATGGACTTTTTGACCCTAATATCAATCGTTATGTGCCTAAAACTGTCATGTCGGGTATGTGTTTTCCTAATAATGATGCTTTATCAAAAAGTGATACGGGATGTAAGTGAATTAGGAATTAGGCGATAGATACTGAGGGGGTATAAAATTCTATTGTTTTTATAAAAAAGGTTTTGGATTGCGTACGATCCAAAACCTTTTTTCGTCTAAGAATGTTAAAAACGTAAGAAAAATAGCCTTAAAAAACTATTTTTGGGATTTAAAATACACTTCATCATCAAATCTAAGTATGAAAAAAAAATTATTCTTCCTATCATGCTTTTTAGGCATATTGTCATTCGGTTGCCACCCAATAGCGCATAAAAGTTCATTAACAGAACAAAAAAAAGAGCAAGAAGACGTTGACCACGGTGGTCACCCGGGTTACTTCACGCAATGGTTCGAAAAACATAAAAATGCAGATGGCATCATTCCAGACGGTTTGCATTTACAATGGTACGAACACGACCTCCTGCAATTTGCCCAACCACAAACAGAAAGCGAGTCAGCGATTGTGGGTGTTGAACAATTAGGCGCAACTTCGCCACAAGGCGGACGAACGCGCGCCCTCATCATTGACCAACGCAATGAAAACACGATTTTAGCAGGTGCGGTCAGCGGAGGCTTGTGGCGTTCAACCGATGCTGGTGCAACGTGGAAAGCTCTCAATGATGCCGCTTCTACGCTTTCAGTGACGGCTATTTGCCAAAACTCAAGGAAACCAACCGAGTTTTACTACGGCACAGGCGAAACACGCGGCGCAAGTCAAAACATCGGCGGCGCAGGCATCTATAAATCAACGGACGGCGGTTTGACGTTTTCAGTCTTACCAAGCACTATAGGCACGACTACGGTTGGAACGGATATGCGTTTTTGCAATTATATTGCCCACAGTTTGAGCCATGATTCAACTATTTTCGTCGGTACAACAAACGGGCTTTATCGGTCAGTTAATGGCGGTTCAAGTTGGGAAAAGGTAATGACGGGGTCGAATACAGGCATTATTTGCTACGCGGATGGTCGTATTTTGGCAACTGTTCAAGCGGGTGGCATTTATTTGTCGCCAAATGGTAATAGTGGCTCGTTTACAAAAATAGTCGAACCAACCTTTCCGACAAGCGGTACTGGGCGTATTTTGATTGCCAACTGCAAAACCTTTCCGAATGTCGTTTATGCTTTGTTTACTTTCAATGGCGGCGGCAGTACTTATGAGCAAGAGGGCAATAATGGCTTGTTTAAAAGCAGCGATTTTGGTCAAACGTGGGAAAAACGCAGCGACAGTTTATCAGCTATTGTCAATGCACGCATCGGTACAACTTATTCTGCCTACACACAGGTTTTGGGGGTTCACCCAACTGATACAAACCGCGTTATGATTGGGGCATTGAGTACCAAACGCAGTATTGACGGCGGCAAAACCTTCTCATCGTTCAGTTCAGGACACAGCGACAACCATGTTTTTGTAAATATTGGCGACAGCGACAATTTCCTTGTTGGTAGCGACGGCGGTGTTTGGCGAGTCGGTTGGTTTGGTACAGTGACCCAAACATTGGGTATTGGTTATACCACTTTTCAATTTTATGCGGGGAATTATGGCGCAACAGGCAAAACAGCTATCGGCGGTTTGCAAGACAATGGTACGCGACGCAGTCAAGATGGCACACTTTTTACTGTCTTTGGCGGCGACGGTGCTTATAGCCATATCAGTCAACAGAACCCTGATAAAGCCTATTATGCCACTCAAAATGGCGCAACATATCGTACATCATCATTCACAACAGGCGGAAGTACAACGACCATTACACCCACAGCAGCCGTTGCAGAAGGCGTTGACTTTATCAACCAATTTGAGATGAACTATGCCGATGACCAACAACTCTATTATCGAACTTCAAAAGCATTGTGGCGAACAACCAATAGTGGCAGTACATGGACACGACTTGTACCGAGTGCTACAAATTTAACAACTATTCAAGCCGTTGGCGTTGAAAACAAAGCAAATCCGACGGTTTATGTAGGTGGTGCTAATAATTTTTACCGATTTGATAGCGCTGCTACTATGGACCCTGCGGTCAAGGATTACGTTTATTTACGGGGTACTGTACCGACCGAAGTAAAAGCCGATGCGTGGGGCAATATCAGTTTTCACCCCTCAGTATCCTCCACCCTTTTGATTGGTTTGACAACAACTTCACCCAATCCGCGCGTTTGGCGCATCAATAAAGCGAATACGGCCGCACCCGAATGGGTCAGTATCAGCGGTGATTTACCCGCCAGTTTGCCCGTTTATCAAGTACAGGCGCATCCCGACAAGCCCGACAGCGTTTATTTTGCAGCAACGGCTTTTGGTTTGTATTGCTCCATGAATGGTGGAAAAAATTGGACTAAAGAAACACGTGTGCCAAACGTACCCATTTTTGAAATGAAACTTCGTACCAATGACCGTTCATTATTCCTTTTTACACACGGTCGCGGCATGTTTTACTTGACTTTAAAGGATTATTTGACTGCTAATAAAGAAGTAAAAGCACAAATAGCTATCAAAATTTATCCAAATCCAACAACTGATGTTTTGAATATTGAATCACCTACCCCCCTCAGTATCACACAGGTTTTTGACCTAAAAGGACGTGAAATTTGGACAGAAAACCAAACGCCAACACGTATAAATATAGCACAATTGGCAACGGGTGTTTATTTTGTTCGGGTATTTGATGAGAATGGACGGTTTACAACTGTTAAGTTTTTTAAGAATTGAATAACACGGGGTGGTAAGCCGACGCAACTTAACTACAACCCTCATCGTTAGGCATAATATGGTTCTGAAATGATACAATTTCGAAAATAAAGACGCTAAGACGACGCACGCCGAGTCTTAGCGTCTTTGTTTTAAAAGTGTCAAAATATCACAATCTTTCATTTTTTTATGTCGTTTCAATTAAAACGTCTAAATTTGCAGCCCAATGATAAAAAATTTCGTAACACTCCTGTTATTCAGCCTTTTAATGGCTTCAACTGCTTGTAAAAATGAATTTGACAAGCTACGTGCAAGCGGTGACGTTAAGTTACTGACGAAAAAAAGTTTAGAATTCTACGAAAAAGGGGAATATTCGAAAGCCCAAACTTTGTTCGAGTTGATTATGCCGAGCCTTAAAGGTCAGAACATACTTGAAGAAATTTCGTATAAATATGCCTACACGCATTTCTATCAAAGAAATTACAATTCGGCAAATTTCTATTTCAAAAACTTTGCTTTGACCTTTGCCAATTCACCCTTGCGTGAAGACGCTGAATTTCAAGCGGCTTATTCAGATTATAAGCAATCGCCGACATTCCGACTTGACCAAGGAAACTCATTAAAAGCCATTGAAGGTTTTCAATACTTTTCAAATAACTTTCCTGAAAGCCCACGAGTCAAAGAATGTAATAAGTTGATTGATGAATTGCGTAAAAAAATGGAGCGCAAAGCCTTTGATGAAGGTCTATTGTATTACAATATTTCGCGTTATCAAGCCTCAATTCAAGTTTTTGAAAATCTGTTAAAAGATTTTCCAGAAACATCAAACGCCGAAGAAATTCGTTTTTTGATTTTAAAAGCGGAATACGAACTCGCTAAAAACTCCATTTATGAGAAACAATTGGAGCGTTTCAAACTCGTCGTTGAAAAACATAAAGATTTTAAAGATAAGTTTCCGAAAAGTCAGTTTCAAAAAGAAGCTGACAATTATTTAAAAAATGCCAATAACAAAATAAAAGAATTCACAAATGTCAGATATCAAAACCAAAGTGCAAGGTCTTGACCCAAATGTTCAAGCACGCGACATCGTCGCCGTCGTCGGAGGTACAGGTAATATTTATGAATCACTCAATGTTGTGACAAAACGCGCCCGTCAGTTGGCTGTTGATTTGAAACATGAGTTGAACAATAAATTGCAAGAATTTACCATCAATACCGATACAATTGAGGAAATTCAAGAAAATAAAGAACAAATCGAAATATCGAAGTTCTACGAACGCTTGCCAAACCCCTCAATCATCGCACTCGATGAGTTTATGAAAGGCGAAATCCACTACCGCTACCCTGCAGAAGAAAGAAAGAAAAAGTAATTTTGTCAATGATGAACGATGAATGATGAATGATGAATGTGAAAAATGATTCATCATTCATCATTCATAATTCATCATTCTATGAAAATCATCCTCGCCATATCGGGCAGCATCGCCGCCTATAAATCTGCCATTTTGACCCGTTTTTTGGTTAAAAGTGGTGCAGAAGTTCAAGTCTTAATGACGGATTCCGCCTGTCAATTCATCACACCATTGACACTTTCTACCCTATCAAAACGTCCTGTTATTTCCGAAATCATCTCTGAAAACGCTTGGAACAACCACGTCGAACTCGGCTTGTGGGCTGATGCCTTTGTTGTTGCCCCCGCAACTGCTACCACCCTCTCTAAAATGGCGGCGGGTAGTGCGGATAATATCATTACAGCCACCTACCTATCGGCGCGTTGCCCCGTCTTCGTTGCCCCTGCAATGGATTTGGATATGTGGACACATGGCGCAACCCGTCGAAACCTCGATTTACTGAGGGGGGATGGTTGCCACATTATCCCAGTTGGGCATGGCGAGTTGGCAAGCGGTTTGATTGGAGATGGGCGCATGGCTGAACCAGAGGACATAGTGGCTTTCCTAAATGCCTTTTTTACTCAAAAAAAAGACCTTTTAGGTAAAAAAATACTCGTTACGGCCGGTCCAACATACGAGGCACTCGACCCCGTGCGTTTCATAGGCAACCGTTCATCTGGCAAAATGGGTTATGCGATTGCAGAAGAATTGGCAGAACGGGGCGCAAAAGTGGTTTTGATTTCAGGACCAACAAAACTGACGACGAAGCACCCCTCAGTAAAATGCTATAAAGTGGAGTCCGCACAACAAATGTTTGAGCGCACAACGGCAGAATTTCCAAATTGCGATGCCGCCATCTTAGCCGCTGCCGTTGCCGATTACCGTCCAAAAGAGGTTTCTGATGTTAAAATCAAGAAAAAAGGCAGTGAAATGAGCCTTGAATTGGAAAAAACACCCGACATAGCAGCACATTTGGGGACTATAAAACAAGCGCATCAACGCACCATTGGTTTTGCTTTAGAAACGAATAATGAATTTGAAAATGCTGTTTCAAAATTAAAAAGAAAGAATTTTGATTGTATTGTCCTCAATTCCATGCGCGATAAAGGGGCAGGTTTCAACAGCGATACGAATAAAATAAGCATCATTTTTGATGAAACTACGTTTAAGACTTTTGAGCTAAAAAGTAAAGATGATGTTGCAAAAGATATTGTTGACAACTTAGTATCGTTATTTTAATAAAATTCATAAACAACTGATAATCAAATTTTTAGAATGAAAATACAACGACTTTTCAAAATCGTTCTTTTTTTGGCTTTGATACTGAGGGGGGGCATCAGTCATGCTCAAGAGTTCAATTTCACCGTCAAAGTGGTCAATCCACGGAGTGCGCTCGCCGACCCGAAGGTTTTTGTCAGCCTTGAAAATGCTTTGAAAGAGCTTATTAATGGCACAAAATGGACGGATGATGTTTTTGAATTGAATGAACGTTTGACGGGTTCAATACAATTGACCATTGACAAAGAGAACAGTCAAACGTCTTTCACAGCCAAATTAGCGATTCAAGTCAATCGCCCTGTCTATGGCACGGATGCGACAACGCCACTTTTTATTCATTTAGATAAAGAAGTGTCTTTCAGTTACGAGCAGTTCCAGCCTATTCAGTTCGTCAAAAACAATTTTACAGAAAACCTAAGTTCTACGATTGGCTACTACGTCTATGTCATTTTGGCGATGGATTATGACTCCTTTGCACCACAAGGCGGTGAACCCTTTTGGCAAATCGCACAGGACATCTATAACGTCCTCCCCGATGGCGCAAAAGGCGAATGGAAAGGTAAAGAATTGGGCAACACCAACCGCTATTGGTTTGTCGAAAACATATTGAGTCCACGTCTAAAAGGTTATCGTCAAGGCATTTATGAATATCATCGTTTAGGCATGGATTATGCTGCGACAGATATGACACGTTGCAAAACTCTGATTATGCAAGCTCTTGAACGCATGGAAGAAGCCCATCAATCGTATCCAAATACCCTTGCTATTCGCATGTTTTCACTTACAAAAGTAGATGAATTGGTCGAAATTTTTAAAGGTGCATCACCTGACCAAAAGACACGCATGATAGCCATTATGCAAAAAATTGACCCATCAAATGCATCAAAATACACAGCCGTCGGCTTTTAATTTAAATATGAGTGATGAGGTGTGAAGTATGAATATTAAAATACTTCATACTTCATCACTCTTATTTCATCACTCTTACTTCATCACTCTTACTTCATACCTAATCATTTTTTTTTATGAAAATATTCTGCATAGGGCGCAATTACGCCGAACACGCTAAGGAACTCAACAACGCTGTACCAACCAAACCATTGGTTTTTATGAAGCCACCAACAGCTTTACTTTTGGACGGAAAACCGTTGTTTTATCCTGAATTTACTAAAAATCTACACCATGAATTAGAAATTGTCTTGAAAATTTCTAAAAATGGTAAAGCCATTCAACCCGAATTTGCGAATCGGTATTACGATAAAATTGCATTGGGCATTGACTTCACGGCTCGAGACGTTCAAGACGAACTGAAAGCTAAAGGGCAGCCTTGGGAATTGGCAAAAGCCTTCGACAATTCGGCGGTTTTGAGCGATTTTAGACCCCTCAGTAATTTCGATGCTTCGGACATAAAATTTCAATTAACTAAAAATGGCGAAGCCGTTCAAGTCGGTACGACTGCTGATTTAATTTTTAGTTTCGATACTTTGGTGTCATACATCTCCCAATTTTTCACCCTTCAACAAGGCGATTTGATTTATACGGGCACACCAGCTGGAGTCGGTGCAGTAAAAGTAGGCGATGTGTTGGAAGGATTTTTAGAAGGCGAAAAACTATTGGTTTGTGAAATAAAATAAGGAGTGTCTCGACAAGCATTATCCTTTCAACATTTTTTTTAACTTTACGCCGCATTTTTAGTAAATTATATCTTCTAGTTAACTTTTTTTCTTCAAAATAATGAGAATCAAATTTTTACATATTCTATCTATCTCTACTCTGATATTCACATCTTGCTCAAAGCCGATTGCAAATTTTATCATTAAAGATGCTGAAAAAACGGCTCCCGCTAGGGTGACATTTCAAAATAAATCACAAAAAGCTGAACGTTACGAATGGGATTTCGGCGACGGCAAAAAAATAACCGACTCAATAGGGCAACACGAATACAAACATTCGGGTAACTATACTGTCATTCTTAAAGCCTATAAAGGAAAGAAAATGAGTGAAACAAAACAAAAAATCCACATTGATGCACCTCTGACTTGCCTCGTTGAAATCGAAACAGATTACGGCACGATGCTCGTTGAACTCTCGAATGCCACACCGCTACACCGCGACAACTTTACAAAACTCGCTGAACAAGGCTTCTACGACGGCACTATTTTCCACCGTGTCATCGGCGATTTTATGATTCAAGGCGGCGACCCCGACTCAAAAAATGCAGCAGACGGTCAACCTTTAGGCATGGGTGGACCAGGTTATACGATTCCTGCTGAATTTGTGGACTCGATGGTGCATGTCAAAGGCGCATTGGCGGCGGCTCGTATGGGCGATGCGGGCAATCCCAAAAAAGCGTCAAGCGGTTCACAGTTTTATATCGTTCAAGGCAAACCTGTTGAAGAAGCCATGATTAATCGAATGGAATCTATGAAAGGCACGCACTATACACCAGAACAGAAAAAAATGTACGCAGAAATTGGTGGAACACCGTTTCTCGACCGCGAATACACTGTTTTTGGGCATGTTGTCAAAGGTTTGGACGTAATTGACAAAATCGCCGCCGTTCAAAAAGATGGACGTGACCGCCCCGCCAAAGATATTAAAATGAAAATACGAGTCATTAAATAAGGTTGGTTACTGGTGGATTGGTTATTGGTTACTCGTATAGTCCGAATAACCAATAACTAATCCACCAGTAACCAATAACCAGTAACGAACAAAACAAAATGCAAGCGAAAAGCCTTTTAGGAATAGACGTAGGTGCATCAGGCATCAAAGGAGCTATTGTTGATTTAGAAACGGGTGAGTTCGTCGGTAAACGTTTCCGCGTATCCATGCCCGAACCGAGCACACCCGAAAATGCGGCACAAGCCATCTTAGAAATTGTCAAAAATTTCAATTATTCAGGCACAATTGGTGTCGGTTTTCCTTCTGTTGTCAAAAATGGTATCGCCATGACTGCCGCCAATCTCGATAGTTCATGGATTGGATGTAATATCGAAACGGTGATTAGTCAAGCGACTGGTTGTCGGGTTATTGCACTGAATGATGCAGACGCGGCAGGTATGGCAGAAATGCGCTTTGGTATCGGCAAAGGAAAAATGGGTACAGTGGTACTGATTACCATCGGAACAGGTTTGGGCAGTGCTGTTTTTACTGATGGGCATTTGCTGCGAAATACAGAATTTGGGCATTTTTTGATAAAAAAGAACTTGATTGCCGAGAAATATGCCGCCGATTCTATCCGAAAAAGTGAAGGACTGTCATGGAAAAAATGGGGGAAACGATTCAACGATTACCTTGAACGATTAGAGTTGTACTTGCAACCAAATCTTATTTTATTGGGTGGCGGTTCAAGTAAATATTTTGAGGAATATAAAGACCAAATCACTATTCAAACAGTGGTTATGCCTGCTGAACTTTTGAACAGCGCGGGCATCATAGGTGCGGCTATCTACGCTGCGGAAAGCGAATGAAAGGTAAAATATATCTCATACCAACACCCCTCGGCGACGATGCGCTGCATACGATACCGCCTTATGTCATCGAAATCATTCATGGTCTCGATACCTTTATCGTTGAACGTGCCAAAACAGCTCGGCATTTTATCAAAGCCACACAACCACCCTACCCCCTCAGTAGCGTGACCGTTTTTGAGATAGATGAACACGCCCAAAGCATTGATTTTCAATTAATTACAAAGATATTAAACTCAGGTAAAAGCATCGGCGTGATGTCGGAAGCAGGTTGCCCAGGCGTTGCTGACCCAGGGGCTATTGTTGTGGATTGGGCGCATAAAAACAGTTTTGAAGTAATGCCATTGGTTGGTCCGAGTTCTATACTTTTAGCATTGATGGGTTCGGGATTCAACGGTCAGTCGTTTCAGTTTCATGGTTATTTGTCTGCCAAACGAGGTGAAATTGGCAAGGATTTAAAACGCCTTGAAGATGTTGCCAGACGTACAAAACAAACCCAAATTTTCATCGAAACACCTTACAGAAACAAGGCTTTGATTGAAACGGCTTTGGCAACTTTGCAACCCAATACAAAATTATGCATTGCTGCTGACCTCACGACACCCCCTCAGTATATAGTGACAAAAACCATTGCGGAATGGAAAAACACGGATATACCTGACTTGCATAAACGTCCGACTATCTTTTTAATAGGTTAATTTTTATGGCACATAATTTGCTATTAATCAAGTGCTTATTGTCCATATCTTTCACTTTTACTCAGAAAAGCGGCAGCCCATAAAGTTGCCGCTTTTCGTTTTTAGGTACGATAGGCACAACATTTAGTAAACTTCAGAAGTTTACTAAATGTATCGTTAGAATTTACAGAACCAACCGTCCCAAAAGGCTTTTTTCACTAATCAAACCAAACTGCCGTGAGTCTATTGATACGTCTGAATTATCTCCTTGAACGAAATAATAATTTTGTTTAAATGTATAATCTGTTGTTTCAGAACCATTTATGAAGATTTTATCTAACAACTTCCCTATTTGATTCCCTTCTTTTTCTATCAAAGATTGATAAAAAGTATAGTTTTTATCATTAATAACAATCGTTTCAGCTTGCTTTGGAATTTTCATAAAAAACAAAGGACTATTAGAAGCCAATCTTACATTTTTATACACTTGAAAACGATACCCCTCAGTAAAAACAGAATCCGAAGGTAATCCGACGATGCGTTTCACAAAACTCTCACCATTTCTTTCAAAACCAACGATGTCGCCCAATTTGGGTGTAAAAGGCAGCTTGTTGAGCCAAACGTGTTGACCCACCGCAATGGTCGGTGTCATAGAGTCCGTCGGCACTGTAAATGACTCAATCACAAAGGTTTTTATGGCAAAACCAATGAATAAACCAATGAATATGATTTTTAAAAAGGTTTTCATGTTAGTGATTTTATAGACCACTGGTTGGGCGGATAAGACGGATTTTCGCTGATTTCTTTTTAAACAATCAAATAAAATCAATGTAAATTCGTCGTATTAGCCTAATCAGTGGTCATTTTTTACATTATCCGTTCAAAAGTCCACACTAAAGCTATCGCTGCAATCGCCACTGACAAAGGCATAACAATACGTTTTCTGTACCATATTTCAGATGAAAACCACTTGCCAAATGCCAACCAACAGGCTAAAATAACCGTCATTTGACCCAATTCGACACCAATATTGAAGGTGATAAGCGATGAAAAGAACGCATCACGCGGCAATCCCAATTCATTGAGCGCAGACGCAAAACCCATGCCGTGTACCAAGCCAAACAAAAAGACGATAACAATACGCCAAGCTTGTAAGCGGGATGACAATAGGTTTTCGATGGCAATAAATGCGATCGAAAGAGCAATAATCGGCTCAATCAAAGCGGGCGGCGCAACAATGAGGTTTTTCATACTTAAAATCAAGGTCAAAGTATGCGCCACTGTAAACGCTGTGGCTTGCCAAAAGACATCTTTGAGGCGGGGGCTCAAAAGATATAAACCGACAACGAATAAAATATGGTCGAGTCCATTGGGTAATATATGTTTGTAACCCAAAGACAAATAGTAACTAAACACATCACTTGCTGGTTGCCCTTCCAGCGCATAGTTGACTGTATGAGCTGAAACGGTTGCTGTTATACTCAAAATAGCCAAAATTATAAAAGCAGCTTTTTTCATAATGTCACAAATTTATTGACGGATAAAGCCTTTTTAATCAATGTATTACCTCGCGTGGCATCGCCACTTTTTTGAAATATTTGACCTGCACGATAAAGCAACCTTGCATTTTGGCTATTGGTTTTCAACGCCTTCTCCATGTACTTAGTCGCATTCATAGCATCATTTTTTTGAAAATAAACCCATGCAAGACATTCATTTACATCAATATTGTCAGGACGGCGATTCCATTCACGGGTGGCATGAACGAGCGCATTTTCAGTATCACCAATTTTCAAGTAAGCATACGCCAATTCTTTATCGGCATAATGCCCTTTGTCAGGTTGTGCGGCATCGTCAGTGGCGTGTTTTGAGAGTTGGACAATGACATTTTCTGCATTTTTACGTGCTTCACCAGGGTTTATTTTTTGCAAACAATCTGTTAATTCGTCATAAAAAGCATAATCCATAGTCTGTTCGGCTGCTTTTTTGAAATAATTGCCCCCCTCAGTATAACGACCGCCCATTTTTGCCAAACGACCTAAACCTGCTAAAGCGTAGGCATAATCGGGACGCAAAGCCAATGATTGCTCATAAAGTTGCGCTGCCATAGCCGTATCTCCTGTGATTTCGTAGAGTTTACCCAGTTCAGTTCGACACCACTCCGTTTGTTCTAAACCGTCAACACCGCTTTTAGTTGCCAATAACATGACCTCTTTCGCGCCATTATAGTCGCCAAAAATCTCTCGTAGATACGCCACACGGCTGTATGACCGCAATTCAGGACGCAGGCTGACCATTTTATCTGCCGCAGCGACCCCCTCAGTATAATTGCCCAATTCGATGTTGGCATCGCACAACAAACCATAACCGAAAGAGGCATCCGGATAAAGATTCACGAACGCTTGAGCGGCTTTCAAAGCATCGGCAAAATGGTGTTGGCTCAACAAAAGCGTTGCTTTTGCTGCCAAACCGTCAAAATTTTGTGGTTCTTTTTCTAAAACTTGCTCAACGAGTTTGAGCGCAGCTTCATCATAATAGGCGTGATTGCCTGTGACGCGACTTTCTTGAATATAAGCCATCGCCAATTTCATTTTTGTTTTGAGGTCTTCTGGATGACGACGCAATTGGTCGAGCATCGTCTCAATCGCTTGTTTGGTATTCATCCATTCCGATTGCATCGAAACGGCTTGTGCATTGGGGCGCGCCAAAAGTTGAGGGATTTCATTCTTTTTGCGTTCATAGTTTTTATAAACAAAACCAAGCGTAATGAGCAACGCGAGAATCAGAACTGGATAGGTTAGCTTCTTCATCATTTTAAAAATTTGTTAGTTAGTTAGAAGTTTTTTAAATAGTCATTAGTCAATAGTCAATAATCGTCATTAGTCATTAACTATTTGGATATCAATATTTTATAAAATTTAAAGGCAAATAATTTAGAGGGTTAGTTAGCCAACAAAAGCGCATATTAGGGGAATTTTTAAGTTCCCCTAATAGTTATAGCGCAAAAACTAACTAACTAACCTACTCAAAAAATTAATTCATTTTATTCAATTTCACAGATTGCATTGGTTGTCCATCAACCAAAATCCGAGCGATATAAGTCCCTGCATTGAGGTCGAAACCTTTCACATTAACTTGATACACGCCTTTTGATTTGTCTTGATTTTCAATTGTTTTTACAATTTTACCATTAATATCATACAGTAAAATACTGACATGACCCGCTTCTGCAATATTGTATTGTAAAGTCGTTTCAGTTGTAAATGGATTTTGACCTACTTTTAACATCGCCGCAGGGCTTGAAAAACCCAATTTTGATGTATTTACTTCGGGGTCGTTCAAGAAGGCAGAATTGGGCGTAATTGTACCCGCCGGAATGCCACCACAAGCACCAAAGCCACTATTTGGCAAAGCCACATAAGGGAAGGTGCTTTGGAATGCCTTGTCGTTTTTCTCAACCCCTGTTGTGTAACCCAATACATTCAACAATTTAGGTGTCAATGGTGAACTACCGATGTTCCAATCGTCGTACCAAAGCCCAACAGCAGCCAAAACAGCACCTGAAACGGCTTGTAATTCGATACGTGTTACGTCATCTTCAAGACGACGACCGTTCGGGAAACCATCCATGTTTGGTATCCATTGCATCGCATTTGATGTATTATAAGCAGGGTCTGTTAGACCTAAAACAGCTGCCGCGATCAAGCCTTCGCTGCTGAATTTAGGGTCGTTACGTGGTGTTGGCATAACAGAGAGATTCAAACGCAACATATCGCCTGTACGTAAATCATTGGGAATCAATGACCATGAAGGTATAAAGTTGTTGATAAATGGTTTACCTGCTGTCAAAGGATTACCCGGTGTTTTACCTGTTGCAAGTTGATAAGGTGCAATATTAGGCACGCCCGTATAGAAAGCAGGTAAAATGTCCACTGAACGCGGCGCACCTTTACGGAGCAAATAGTTGCCAAAAGCGGCATTGTCAAGAGCCGTTCCCGTAGTTGCCGGATGCCCTTTGATGACCCATAATCCGTCTTTTGTATTACCAAAATCAACTGCACCTAAGACTGTTTTTGAAGCTGTTTGAATCCGTAATTTAGACATGGCAGGTACTGCACCACCGAACAGACGGTCGTCCATATACAAACCGAGTTCTGGATTTGTGAAATACTGCTCAAAACTTCTTTCAGACACATCATAAGGCGTACCGTAGTTCCAACGATCTTTTTGACCAATCGGAATAACCGCTTCGTTGGTCAAAGGCATACCCAAACGAGAAACTTGCACCCATTCGCCAGAAACCGTTGGTTTCAGGCCGTCAGGATTCAAAGTCGTTACTTTCGGACGGCTTGCAGAAGCCCAAACGCCGATAATATAATTGCCATCAAGGACGCTTGTGGCTTGACTAATCGGTTTCAAGTCCTTTTGTACCAATTGAATAGGAATTTGCAAAGCAATTGTGTGGACATTGTAGCAACCCACGCCGTCACGTGCGCCACCGTCTCCACGTGTTTGACCTAAATCGAAAATACCACCTAAATCAACAAAAAATGGGTCATCGGAAGGCCCACAGAAGATTTTTTCACCTGTTCCAGCTGTCATAATAGCCGCTTGCATCAATTGTGCATACGTTTTGCCGAGACCTAAAACTGGATTGTCAATAGAGCGTGGTCCGATATTTGGCGGTGGTACAATACCATTCGTCATAACCGTTTGCCATGCACCATCGTTTCCGAAGCGGCGTTCAACCATATAAGTCGTTTTCAAATTCTGTTTGCCAAGGCGAATATTGAAAAACGTAGTCGGGTCTTCATTCATTTTTTTGAATGTGAAGCGATAAACGAGGTCGTCGCCGAAAGACAAAGGATTTGTTTTGATGTGGATTTCATAGCGAATGTCTTCGCCAAAAGTCGCGTAGTTGGGTCCGCCTTGTGGCAATTCCAAACCGATGTAAGTGGCAATTATGGTCACTGTATTTGGATTGTCAGGGCTGCGGAAAGCGTAAAGGTCACAGTTATCCGCCAATGGGTCATTGGCAATCATCGGTGCTTCGCGGTGACTTGAAGCTTCAAGGTAACGTGCTTCGATGCCAAAATAGGCAATCGCACCTGCTAATACTGCAACAATGGCAGTTTTAAACGCAATAGGAGGTAAATTTTTCATAAATCGAACATTTTAAGTTTAATAAATTTTGTTAAAGAAACAGCTCCACTGTACCCCTCCGTAGCGAGTACTTTGCAGCCCATTTTGATTTAGAATATGATTATTTAAAAAAATCTGAATGGTGTGAACAAGGCGAAAACCTTTATTTTCATTAGTTTATGCGCTTTAAAAGCCAACTTAGAAAAGCTAATTTGTTTGTTCAAATTCATTTACGATATAAAGGATGTGTTTGGTTTTTGAGAATTAATAAAAAGTTAAAGTTTTTTAAAGAAAAATAAAATATGGCTGATAAAAACGAAAAAAGCGCAATAAAACCGCTAAATGGCTCTATTACGCTTTTTTATTTGTTAAAAAATAAAATTACTTTTTCTTCCGCATCGTCGGTTTTGGCTTCTCTTTAGGTGTTGCAGAAGGTGTTTTTACTGAGGGGGTCGCTTTGCGCTCTTCTTTTTCAACGAGTGCTTGTTCAGGCAATAAATCCGTTTCAGGCAAACCATTTTTGCGGAAATAATAGAACAAACCACCCACAAAACCCAATAACAACAAAGCCGAAGCTATCATACTATATGTCTCACCCGCATAATAAGATTTTGGATGAAACGCCATAACAATCTTATGGTTACCGGCAGGGATTTTAGCTGCCCGCAAAACATAATTTG
>JAYTUR010000823.1:0-1086 GCA_043744475.1 Saprospiraceae bacterium
CAAATTTTAAAATAATAAGAATGACTTTTGAAGATTTAGGTCTTAAAAAACCCATATTAGACGCACTGAACGACATGGGCTACACAGAGCCCACAGCAATTCAAGCCAAAGCTTTTTCAGTAATGATGTCGGGCAGCGACGTGATTGGCATTGCACAAACGGGTACGGGCAAAACGCTTGCTTACGTGTTGCCGTGCTTGCAAGGATGGCAATTTTCTAAAAATAAAACCTTTGAACCCACCATTTTGATACTTGTCCCAACCCGTGAACTCGTAGTTCAGGTGGTTGAAGAAGTCGAAAAATTGATAAAATACATGGATTTGACCGTTGGTGGCATATACGGCGGTTCGAATATCAACAGCCAAGTGACGATGATTCGCGGCGGTTTGGACATTTTGGTCGCAACGCCAGGACGCTTGTTGGATTTGGTCGGCAAAGGCGAATTGCGCTTGAAACACATCCGAAAACTCATTATTGACGAAGTAGATGAAATGTTGGACATGGGCTTTAGGTTTCAATTGGTGCGTGTTTTTGACACTTTGACGAAGCGACAAAACCTGATGTTTTCGGCAACGATGACGGAAAAAGTAGAAGAGTTAATCAATGAATTTTTCAATGCCCCCATCAAAGTAGAAGCAGCACCAACAGGCACGCCGCTTGAAAATATTGAGCAATTTGGCTATTATGTGCCCAATTTCAATACAAAAATCAACTTTTTAAGGCAATGGCTCTCCGAAAAACTGCCCATTACTGAGGGGTTCGTTTTAACGCCAGAAGAAAATCCGAACAAGCCTAAAATATTGGTTTTTACGGCTACAAAGAAATTGGCTGACTTCCTTTTTGATGAAATTCAAAACGATTTTCCCGAACAAATCGGCGTTGTGCACTCCAACAAAGCACAAGCCAAACGTTTTGAAACCGTCAAACTCTTTCACGAAGGCGCGTACAGCGTGTTGATTGCCACCGATTTGATTGCGCGCGGCATTGACATTTCGGAAGTCACCCATGTTATCAATATGGACACGCCCGACACGCCAGAGGACTATATGCACCGCATCGGACGGACAGGGCGTGCCGACAAAAATG
>JAYTUR010000824.1:0-4227 GCA_043744475.1 Saprospiraceae bacterium
TTCGTTTCGCCGTCTGTGGCATTGAAAAACCTAAAAACAAAGGTTAAAGTGAATTCACTTTTGAACATTGCTTTGATTGATGTTTTAGGCAAACCAACCTATCGCATTGAATTTCTGCATGACGGGATGCACAAAATGTATCAACTCGCCGATGCTCAAACAGGCACCTTACGCGACCCCCTCAGTATAGACGAGGCGACAGCATTGGCAAAACAACAATACAATGGCGAACCAACTGTGAAATCAGTAGAATTGATTAAAGACGTGGACGGACACCATGAATATCGTGAAAATCCGTTGCCCGCCGTTGCTGTAACTTTTGAACATCCGACGGCGACAACGGTGTATGTCGCCACTGAAATGGGCATTGTTACGAAGTATCGCAACACCAAATGGCGCATTTTTGATTTCCTTTGGATGCTGCACACTATGGATTATCAGTCAAGAGACAACCTTGGAAATGTGCTTTTACGCGCGTTTTCCAGCTTTGGGTTGGTGACAATTGCCTCTGGTTTTACACTCTATTTTGTGAGTTCCAAACGGTGGAAATAATCTTTTAACCAGTACATAAATTATGGAACATCAACATTCTAATCAAAAATATACTTGTCCGATGCACCCGCATATATTGCAGGATGCACCGGGTAAATGCCCCTTGTGTGGTATGAAATTAGAGCCTATGGCTCAAGCGGGCGATGCACAGAGTAAACACGACCACCATTCAGGTATGATAGCCGATTTCAAGAAACGGTTTTATATCGTGTTGGCTTTAACAATCCCAATCATGTTGTTATCACCTATGATTCAACAGTTTATGGGCGTAAATTGGCAATTTGAAGGCTCGAATTATATACTTTTTGCGCTCTCCACGGTGGTTTACTTCTACGGCGGTATGCCCTTTTTGCAAGGATTGGTGGATGAAACGCGGGCAAAAAACCCGGGTATGATGTTTTTGATTGGCTTTGCGATAACCGTAGCATACATATATAGTGTCGCCGTCGTGTTCGGTTTGGAAGGCATGGATTTCTTTTGGGAACTTGCCACGCTGATTCTCATCATGCTTTTGGGGCATTGGATTGAGATGAAATCTGTGGCGGGTGCATCAAGAGAATTGGAGCTATTAGTGCAACTCATGCCTTCCGAAGCCCACATGGTCATGCCAAATATGGTGCATGATGTGAAAACAGAAACCCTGAAAGCGAACGACATCATACTCGTCAAACCAGGAGAAAAAATTGCGGCGGACGGTATTATTTTAGAAGGCGACAGTTATCTGAACGAAAGTATGCTAACAGGCGAATCCAAACCTGTTCATAAAAAACAAGGCGATAAAGTCATCGCGGGGGCAATAAATGGCAATGGTTCTATCAAAGTGACGGTATCGCATGGAGCAAAAGATTCGTATTTGTCGCAAGTTATTAAGTTGGTACAAGATGCCCAAAATGCTAAATCTAAAACGCAACTTTTAGCTGATACCGCCGCTAAATGGTTGACAATCATAGCTTTAATAGCGGGTATTTCCACATTTTTATATTGGTATATCACAGGTCAATCTTTAGCTTTTGCGATGGAACGTATGGTGACGGTTATAGTTATTTGTTGTCCTCACGCTTTGGGATTGGCTGTTCCGTTGGTCGTTGCAAAATCAACGGCTTTATCCGCACAAAGCGGTTTGTTGATTAAAAACAGAACCGCTTTTGAAAATGCAAGGAAAATTACCACCATTGTTTTTGACAAAACAGGCACGTTGACAGTTGGTAAATTTGAAGTGTCAAAAGTTGTTTCTGTTCAAGCCGATATGACTGAAAAAGACATCATTCGCTTGGCATCAGGTTTAGAACAAAAATCAGAGCATCCGATTGCCACAGGTATTTTGCAAAAAGTAAAGGATTTGTCTATTGCTGTTCCAGAAACGGCTAACTTCAAGGCCATTACAGGCAAAGGCGTTGAAGCCACTATTGATGGCAAAAAAATAGCAGTGGTTAGTCCAGGTTATTTGACAGAAAATAATATTTCCATACCTGAAGGGGCAACATCAAATGAGACCGAAACGGTTGTATTTGTATTGATAGACAATAAGTTAGCAGGTTATATTGCTTTGGCAGATGAGATACGACCTGAATCTGCGGAAGCCATTCAGACGCTCAAAGAAAACCATATTAAGTCCATTTTACTAACGGGTGACAATAAAAAAGTAGCCAAAAGTGTCAGCAAGACACTGGGTATGCACAGCTTTTTTGCCGAAGTATTGCCGCATCAAAAATTAGAAAAGATAAAAGAACTGCAAAGTCAAGGCGAATATGTCGCGATGACAGGCGATGGCGTTAACGATGCACCCGCTTTGGCGATTGCTGACATCGGTATTGCCGTTGGCAGTGGCAGCGATATTGCCGCAGAAACAGCGGGGATTGTTTTGGTGAACAGTAATCCCAAAGACATCGTTAACCTTATCTTATTTGGAAAAGCCACGCATAGGAAGATGATTCAAAATTTAATTTGGGCAACAGGTTATAATGTCATTGCTTTGCCTTTGGCAGCAGGTGTTTTGTACAATCAAGGCATTTTGTTAAGTCCCGCAGTAGGTGCTGTTTTAATGACATTTAGTACCATTATCGTTGCCATAAATGCAAGTATGTTAAAAGTTAAAAGTTAAGCGATTGCAAGTACCTTCTCAGTATTTTTGCCATTTTACAAAAGTAACACGTAATCGTTTATAAGTAAACATTTAAAAAACTTAGTTTTGTAATGAGTTTATTTTCAATATTAGATTCACTATACTTTTATAGAAGAACCAAAAACATCGTTTTAGCCACTATTTTTACAACAAAAGAGTTAATATTACGTTTAAAGAACATGAAATTCATTCTCTCCATATTGCTCAATATCTTGTTGCTGCTTGTTTTCACGACAGTACCAACGACTTATACATGGGCGTGTGGAAAGGATAATCATAAAAAAGAAACATCACAATATAGAAACACATCCAAATGCCAAAAAGAATGTTGTAAAAAATCTTGTTCTAATCATAAAAATAAGAAAAAAAAATGTTGTGGCGATAATTGCAATTGCGCAGTTTCTCTAACGGTCATAGGAGATATGCCCACACCATTACAAATTGATAATTTAACTATACGTCCTGTTTTTATTGTGAAAAGAGCTTTCTTTTTCAAACAGAGTTTTCCAAAATCTACCGTTCAAGACATTTGGCAACCGCCAATAATTGCCCTTTCCTAATGATAGCCACAAGTCTATCTTGTCGTTTTGTATAAATCGGAACGGCTCTAATCATCTTATTTTCAATTTATAAAAAACGATTAGTCAAATGTTTCTCGAAAAGAAAACATTTCTATTGTTGCTATCTATACGCCGTTAAAAGAATAATGGGCTTGTAGGAAATGTCTGTCAACAGTTATTGTTACAGAAGGCATATTCTACTCCCTCAGTATTTTATCGATTTTTATTTAATATTTTTAAAAGTCATTTAATTATGAAAAAAGTCATAATCGCAGTAGCGTTGTTCGTTTTTAGTACAACAGTTACCTTCGCTCAAAATGTGCCTGCCATTACTGCCGTAAAAACGGAAAAAGAGGCAAAGCCGAAAAAAACGGAAAAAGCTAAAGCCGCTAAGACATCAGACGTGACGATGTATCAATGCCCTATGAAGTGCGAAACTGCAAGGGATTATGGTGGCAAATGTCCTAAATGTTTAATGGATTTAGTAGCTATAAATCCACCACCAAAGAAGAAAGCACAAGACGGTCATACGGGGCATAACCATTAAATGCCCATATTTAAACGTATTTTTGAAATAAAATCATTAAAATTTATTAAAATGAAAAAAATATTTGTAGGATTATCATTCATGGCTTTAATCACTTTATCTTTTGCAGCTTGCACTAATAAAGCACCAACAGCCAATACCGAAAAAGCAAAAACGGCTACCGAAACACCAACGACTGCGGCAACTGCCCCAGCATCCGTTTCAATCGCCGACATCGTGAAAGGCTATTTGGCGGTAAAAAATGCTTTGACTGCCGACAAAACCAAAGAAGCCGCCACCGCAGGAACAGCAATGGAGGCAATCTTTAAAAGTTTCAACAAAGCCGCTTTGAGTGCTGAACAAAAAAAGGCTTTTGAAGATGTCGAAGATGATGCCAGAGAACACGCCGAACACATCGGCTCAAATGGTGGTAACATTGAACATCAGCGTGAACATTTTGACACATT
>JAYTUR010000825.1:0-4226 GCA_043744475.1 Saprospiraceae bacterium
ATTCCCACACCTGCCACTGGTCAAGCCGCTTTGATGAACCGTTTGCGCTACATCCAAGCGATTGAAAAAATTGATGTGCTCATTCCCAATTTTGATGCGGAATTATTCAATTTTATCAAGCTTGCTGACCCCCTCAGTATGGAACTCGGTATCAAGACTTTTTTACCGACTTTGGCACAGTTTGAAGAACGCCACAAATGGCATCTTGATGAATTTGGAGAAAAATACCACATCAAAGTGCCTAAATCTAAGAAAATTTCATCGGCTTACGACATCAACAAATTAGGAGACGATTTTGACTATCCCCTCGTCGTCAAAGGTAAATATTATGATGCTTCCGTTGCATATTCTGCTGAACAAGCGGCGAGCCATTTTCATAAAATTGCCGCAAAATGGGGCTTACCCATTATCATTCAAGCCTTTACGAAAGGTACAGAAGTGAATGTGACGGCATTGGGTGATGGCAACGGCAATACAATTGGCGCAGTGGCGATGCGTAAACAAGTCATTACGGACAAAGGAAAAGCATGGGCAGGTATCACCATTGACGATGAAAATCTTTTGGAAATGACGTACGATTTCATTCGTCAAACGAAATGGCGCGGACCTTGCGAAATCGAAGTCATCAGAACCGATGACGAGGATTATTATCTCCTCGAAATCAATCCTCGTTTCCCCGCCTGGGTCTATCTCGCCGTTGGTGCAGGTCAAAATCATCCCGAAGCCTTACTCAAATTAGCATTGGGCGAAACCGTTGAATCTTTTGGCGACTACGAAGTCGGCAAATTGTTTATCCGTTATTCGTACGATATGATTTGTGATTTGGCAGATTTTCAACAAATATCCACGGTGGGGGAACTTTAAGAACGCTCCTCAAACAGGGTAAGAACGCTGATGTTTAGGAACTTTAAAAGTTTCCTAAACATGGTATAATATAAATAATTCTACTTAAAACATTGATAATTATGAAATTACAATATGAACGCCCGCTTATCCAACGCATCAATACGGGCTTGATGAACAAATTTGGTACGCGCACTGAGCATACGCCTGTGATGCATATTGATGATGTTGCTGTCAAAGATTTGCTTAACGAATACGGCTCACCGCTGTTTGTTATCAGCGAAAGAACGATTCGACAAACCCATCGTGAAGCCAATCGCGCTTTCAAAACACGTTATCCAAAAGTGCAATTTGCGTGGTCTTACAAAACCAATTACATCAACGCAGTCTGCAATGTCTTTCATCAAGAAGGTTCTTGGGGCGAAGTCGTGTCGGGTTTTGAGTACGAAAAAGCCTTAAATAACGGTGTTCCAGGCAATAAAATTATTTTCAATGGTCCTGACAAAACCATTGACGAACTGCGTGTGGCAATAAAAAACGACTCACCGATTCACATTGACCACTTGGATGAGTTGTATTTATTGCATGAATTGGCAGAAGAATCAAGCAAACGCCCGCGTGTCGCTATTCGCGTCAACATGGATACGGGTGTTTATCCGATTTGGGATAGGTTCGGTTTTAACTATGAAAATGGACAAGCGTGGGACGCAATTAATAAAATTGTTTTAGCTGACAAATTGGATTTAATTGGGCTTCATGCGCACATCGGCACGTTCATGTTGTCGCCTTCTGCCTACGGTATTGCAGCAACAAAATTAAGTGATTTGGCTTTGAGCATCAAGCGCAAATACCAAAAAACGATTCAATATATTGACTTAGGTGGCGGTTTTGCTTCAAAAAACACGCTAAAAGGGGCTTATTTGCAAGGCGTGGACACCAATCCAACTTTTGACCAATACGCCGAAGCCATCAGCACAGCCATCCTCAATGCAGGTTTTGTACAAAATGAATTGCCTTTGTTAATACTCGAAACGGGGCGCGCTTTGATTGATGAAGCAGGCTTTTTATTGGGTTCTGTTATCTCCAACAAACGTCTTTCAGATGGTCGCCGCGCGACAATTATGGATTTCGGGGTCAATATTTTGTTCACGTCTTTTTGGTATGACCACAAAATTTCACCCGCGCAAGAGTGCAGCCAATACACCGAAGACTCGGTCATTTATGGTCCTTTGTGCATGAATATCGATGTTGTCCGCGAACACATTACTTTGCCGCCTTTAAAACGCGGTGAACACGTTGTTGTTCATGCCGTTGGTGCTTATAATATGACACAATGGATGCAGTTTATCGCCCTCCGCCCTGCCGTTGTAATGATTGATACTGAGGGGGTGCCACATATTATTCGGAAACGGGAAACTTTGGAGATAATGGAGTCAAGTGAAATAAAACCTGTGTATTTGAAAGAATTTAAGATATAAAGGTATTAAAATGAGACTAATTTCAAATTAGGAATTCTCTCAAAATGCTTACGATTAATGGTAGCGAAACGCAAATCATGACTGATAGCCGTTGCTGCAATCAAAATGTCGTCTGTTTCTATCAAAATTCCGCGTGACTTTAAATCTTGATAAATTTCAGCTGCGACAGCAGCACACGAAGCGTCAAATGAGCGCACGAGAACAGATAAAAAAAAGTATCCCAAAAGGCATCTTTCTTTTTATCTCCTCTATAAATTTCATATTTCGTTATTGCTGAAACTTGAAATTGGTAATTTGAAGAAAGTTTAAAAAGGGCAGTTTCACTTTTTCCTCTTTGGCGATAGAACTCAATGAGTATGTCAGAATCTAAGATAATTGTTTCCATTTATTAAATTCTTGGCGTTTTTCTATAAAAAATTGATAGTCTTCATCAGACATTACAGGAGCAGTTAGAAGAAATTTTTGGAAATCACTTAGTTCCGAAGTCGATGGTTGGACATCTTTCTGATTAGGTGAAGGTCTTATTTCTTCAACTTGGACATATTTTATTTTTTTTAGCATAGCTAAAAATGCTGTAACATAGCTGTCTTCTATTTTTAATTTGATTTCCATCGTTAATCTATTTTCTTACAAAAATAGTCTTTTTTTGATAAAAACCTACCCCTCAGTATTTTTCAAAAATGAATTACTGTATTGATTTACAAGCCATTATGTTCAAATTTAAAAGCATTATAAAAAACGATTAATCGGTATGTCCATAAAACACAGCATAAAACCCTACTTCGACGGCTTCATCAGCAGTTACAGTCAAGTGTTTTTTAGCGATAACAAAGCGTATGCCTATTGGTTGTTGGTCGCTTCATTTGCCACTTGGACTTCGGGTGTGGCGGGTGCGGTCAGTGTCGTCGTCAGCTTGCTGTTTGCGTCGTGGTTGGGTTTGGACAAAACCTTAATACGGGTTGGTTTTTACAGCTACAACGCCTTGCTTTTGGGTTTGGCGATGGGTTTATACTATGAATTCAGTCTTAGTTTTTGGCTTTTATTGACCGTTTTCAGCATTTTATCGGTCTTTTTCACAAAAGGATTATCCATCTTTTTTGAAAAATACGCGCTGCCTGTGCTAAATATGCCGTTTATTTTGACACTGTGGACAATGACGTTGAGCATCCGCAGTTTTCAAACCATACACATCAGCGAAAGAGGCTTGTTTAAACTCAACGAACTGTACGCAACGGGCGGCATGACGTTCGTAAAAGTCTATGAATGGCTCACAGATATTACTTTGCCGCCTTTGATTGATGCTTATTTCAAGTCTTTGGGCGCAATTTATTTCCAATTTTCGACCATTTCGGGCATTTTTATAGCAGTTGGTTTACTGTTGTACAGTCGTATTGCTTTCACATTGTCTATTCTCGGTTTTTTGACGGGTTTCTACTTTTTTCAAACTTTGAATGGGTCGGTTTCTGAATATTTGTATGCGGCTGTTGGGTTCAATTACATTTTAGCAGCTATCAGTTTGGGCGGTTTTTATGTCATTCCTTCGCGTAAATCCTACATTTTAGCCGTTGTTTCGGCTATGATTATTGCGATTTTGTACGCCGCTTTGTATGGTGTTTTCCTAAAATTGCAACTACCTGTCTATACGTTTCCATGTACGGCAACGATTTTATTGATATTGCTTTCTTTGAAATACAAGCCCGAAGCTAAAAATTTGCAATTGGTCACTCTGCAATCTTATTCGCCCGAAAAAAATCTTTATAAGCACATTTATAGGGCAGAACGCTACAAAAATGATACGTTTATACACATTCACCCGCCTTTTTATGGTGATTGGTACATTTCGCAAGGGCATAACGGCGGCATCACACATATTGGCGATTGGCAATACGCATGGGATTTTGTCAT
>JAYTUR010000826.1:0-4212 GCA_043744475.1 Saprospiraceae bacterium
CAAAAAGAAATTAAAGAAGTCGTGAAATATGCGGCTGCCCGCTTTGTTGAAGTCATTCCTGAAATTGAAATGCCTGGACATTCAGAAGCAACTTTGACAGCATTTCCTGAATTTGGTTGCACAGGTGGACCTTATATTGTCGCGCAAAATTTCGGCGTTCATAAAGAGGTTTTATGCGGTGGCAATGATAAAGTTTTTACCTTTTTACAAGACGTTATTGATGAAATCGTTCCTTTGTTTCCTTCAAAATACATACACGTCGGTGGTGATGAATGTCCAAAAGACCGTTGGAAAGAATGTCCAAAATGCCAAAAACGCATCAAAGACAACAACCTAAAAGATGAACATGAATTACAAAGTTATTTCATTCAACGCATGGAAAAATATATCAACAAAAAAGGCAAAAAGTTGATTGGTTGGGATGAAATATTGGAAGGCGGTTTGTCAAAAACAGCGATTGTAATGAGTTGGCGCGGCGAAAAAGGTGGTATTGAAGCCGCCAAACAAAAAAATACGGTCATTATGACTCCGACAACTTATGTATATTTCGATTATGCGCAATCAAAACCCGAAGACTCTTTGGTGATTGGTGGCTTTTTACCGCTTGAAAAAGTCTATGGTTATGAACCAATTCCAAAGGAATTAACGGAGGACGAAGCGAAATTGGTTTTAGGCGGTCAAGCCAATGTATGGACAGAATACATGGCATATCCGGCAAAAGTTCAATATATGCTTTTTCCACGTATGACCGCTTTGAGCGAGGTTTTATGGAGTAAAAAAGAAAGCCGCGACTACGAGGATTTCCAAAAACGCTTGTTGACGCAGTTTCAACGCTATGATTTGTGGAAAGTGGATTATCATAAGGCGTGGTTGAAGGGATATAAAAAATAATTTGCTTAACATTTGGAAAGTTTTAAACTTTCCAAATGTTGTTACCCCCCTCAGTATTTTTAGTAATTAACGACAGATTTACGAAATTTTAAAAATTTCGTAAATCTTAACTCGTTAAATATCAATTATTTATGCATTTTTTATATTAAAAAATGTTACGTTCGGATAACTTTAAAAGTTACGCGAACGCGGCGTTCTTTCAATAAATGACAATATGAAAACTAAATTAATCATTTCCATAATGGCTTTAATCGCTGTTTTTGGCGGTTGGTACGCCTGTTATACTGAGGGGGGTAGTTCCGTGCCCGACAAGGTTGTTAAGGAGATTTTAGCGTGAAATACTGAGGAGTATCCAATAAAACAAAAAATGAATGAACCCAACTACATAGACATCAACAAACAGTCATGGAACAATAAAGTTGATTTTCATGTAAAATCAGACTTTTATGACCTTGATGGGTTTTTGAAAGGCAATACATCGCTGAATAATATTGAATTAACATTGTTGGGCAACATTAAGCGCAAAAGCATTTTGCACCTACAATGTCATTTTGGACAAGACACAATTTCATTGGCGCGATTGGGAGCGGCGGTGACGGGTATTGATTTATCTGATAAAGCGATTGAAAAAGCGCAGGAATTATCTTTAAAAACCCATACCGCCGCCTCGTTCATTTGTTGCAATATATATGACTTACCGCAGCATCTTGATAAACAATTCGACATCGTTTTTACAAGTTATGGCACGATTGGTTGGTTGCCCGACTTGGATAAATGGGCGTACATCGTTTCGCAGTTTTTGAAGCCAAATGGTCGCTTCGTTTTTGTCGAATTTCACCCCGTTGTGTGGATGTTTGACGATGATTTTAGTAAAATTGGCTATAATTATTTCAATACAGGACCCATCGTTAAACACAAAACTGGCAAATCCTAATTCGGGCATTGATGGCGTGACGTTAAAAAAACGGACTACAAGCCCTCGTTTACAATCCTTTGACACATGATAAAGAATGGTCAAATGGGCGCAATAAATTGGTCGTCGCAACTTCTAAAAACGGCGTTGATTGGACAGACATTTACACTTTGGAAGATGAAAAAATGGGCGAATTCAGCTATCCCGCTATCATTCAATCGGCTGATGGTTTGCTGCACATCACTTATACCTTGAATCGAAAAAATATGAAGCACGTCATTTTAAAAATAGGGAAATGATGTTTTCTCAGTATTCGACAAACCGACGATGAAGTTGTAAAACTTCGTCATCGGTAATTATCAAAACACCCCCCTCAGTAAAATCATTAAAAAATAGGGAAATGACACGATTTATTTGCGCTTTTTGCTTGATATTTACAATCAAAACCATCGCTCAAAAGTCAAATACCGACTGGCTTATCACATCCATTACGCAACGCAGTGAGACAAAAACAGTGGACAACAGTAAAGCCATTGAGCCCAATTTATGAAGGCAGTACGATTAATTTTACGACAAAAGAGGGTCTAAACGTGCTGCTTTTTATGAACTTTGAACACACCACCAAACGCGAAAATTTGACCTTAAAAGTGAGTGCTGACGGTGCGTGGGGCGGCTTATTTTCATCTCACCATTTTCCCGTTTTTACACGGGTTTTAGTGCCTTTATACTTTTTGCTTGAATTCCTTCACAAAATCCCAATTAGGTGTCAAGCCCAAACCAACGGCTTTTGGTGCTTCTATCATCCCATCAACTGCTTCAATTTTTTCATTCACCAAATCATACATCATTGGATTACCGCCCAATGAAAACTCAATAATGGTTGCCGCAGGTGCAGCAAAAGCCACATTGACACCCGCCATAAATGAAAATGCTGAACCCCAACAATGTGGAGCAAGTTCCAATTGATAAGCATGCGCCAAATGAGCAACCCGCATAGCTTCCGTAATGCCGCCAATAATGGCAGAATCGGGTTGCACAATGTCCAAAGCCCGGACTTCTATCAAATCCCGAACATCAAAAGCCGTATATTCGCTTTCACCCGCCGCAATTGGAATAGACGTAGCGGCGCGAACTTCGGCTGTTCCATGCCGATTGTCGGGACTAATGGGTTCTTCAAACCAATACAAATTACAATCTTCAACGTCTCGACAAAACTGCTTGGCTTCGGGTACACTGAATGTGCCATGGGCATCAACCATCAGTTTTATATCATCACCTAAGGCTTCACGAGCATTACGGACACGTTTCACACTTTCTTTTACTGTTTCATCCATGATGCCAACCCGCATTTTGACACCTTTAAAACCTTTTTCAACATAACCCAATAATTGCCCCCCAATTTTATCAGCATTTGCCCAACCGCCACTGGCATAAGCGGGCATTATATCTCGACAAGCTCCGCCTAAAAGTTCGACAACAGGCACACCTAATGCCTTACCTTTTATATCCCATAATGCCGTATCAACGCCACTCATGGCAGAAATAGTTAAGCCTCTACGACCTAGAATCGGAAATTTTCGTCCTCTTGTGAGCGCATAATGGTCTCGTGTGCCATTGTAAATATGTTCCCATATACGGGAAATATGGCGCGCATCTTTGCCAATTAATATCGGTTTTATTTCATTTTCAATACAGGACACGATGGATGCACACTCGCCTGATGAACCTACCGCAGCTTTGGCTTCGCCAAAACCTTGCAAGCCTGAATCGGTGGTTACGACCACAAGCGTCATATCAAAATTGGTCAAAAGACCATAATCTGATTTATGCTGTTTTTCTTTCGGTATTGGACAGCGCAGCCAAAAGGCTTCTACATTGGTTATTTTCATATTTTAAAAGTCTTAGGCATATTTTAGCGTAAAATACTGAGGGGGTACGTTACGTATCGGATAACTCAAAGGTATCCGATACTTAACGTCGTTTAAATTAATGGTCGCAAGGTGTCAACTGATTTGCGTGTCAACATGGCGTAAAATTCTTCCGTTACGGCCGAACTGCCGTGGTCTTCCAAAAACTTCTTTTGCTCGGAACTCAAACCTTCGGGATTTGTTTCAATCGAATTGGGATACAGATTGGCGGGTGTTAGGTCTAAAGGCGAACAAAATTCAACCGATAACACTTTGTCATAACCGATTTCACGCAAAGTTTCAATGATTTTTGCCCAATTCAAAGTGCCCATGCCCGGTGCCATGCGGTTATTATCCGCCACATGAAAACCGACCAACCGACCTTTGGCGCGACGGATAGCATCGTACAAATTATCTTCCTCGATATTCATGTGAAAAGTATCCAAACAAACACCACAATTGAGTCCTACTGCCTTTGCCAATGCCAATGCTTGGTCACCA
>JAYTUR010000827.1:0-1076 GCA_043744475.1 Saprospiraceae bacterium
CGAAAACGAAAATTTTTGCTTGTGATGGCAACTGGCACAGGTAAGACCCGTGTTTGTATTGCATTAGCGGATGCCCTCATGAGTGCATCCACTAACGCAATACAAACACGGGTTTTACCTGTACCTGTTGCCATCACAAGCAAAAATTTTCGTTTTCGTTTTTCAACTGATTCCATCACGGCACGAATAGCACCTATTTGATAATTACGTCCGGCAATTTTGGTATTGATAAGTTCGCCTGCCAAAGCTTTTCTTGCTCTGCGTATGTATGCATAGCGTTCAAGGTCATCCCGTGTTGGAAAACCGTAAACCTTTTTTGGTGGATAATTATCTAAATCCCAAAAATAAATGTCGTGTCCGTTTGTGTAAAAGCAGAATGGTAATTCGCCATAATGCTTCTTTTGAATATTATAGCAGTACTGTTTGGCTTGTTCTCTGCCAACAGCGGCGTCAGCCGCTGTTTTTTTTGCTTCAACAACAGCCAAAGGTTTTCCGTCTTTGCCTAATAAAACATAGTCGCTAAATTGATGTCCACCGTATGGTGTCGCTGCTTCTTGAACTAAATTGTCGTCAACAATTATGTCAAACTCCTCAATTACCTGTGTCCGGTCAGTAACATTCCAACCGGCTTGTTTAAGTCGGGTGTCAATGATTTCTTTCCGTGTCTGTTTCTCGTTTTTCAATAATTGAGATGAGTGCCGATTTAATATGGGATGAAGATACTTAAAATGAGTTAGTTATAAATTTAATGACTGCTGTCCTGTTGAGCAAAGAAATATTGCTGATGTGTTGGACTGATAATGATTGATATTCGTCAGCCGGGGTGGGTGGGCTGTACGTTGGCATTTTTAGCTCTTTGCAACGTTGGTTTTGTGTCGAGGTTTTGTGCGCCTTGCAATGTGCTAAAAATAGCGTGGGGCAGCGTCGGCAAATTCTTTGGTTGTGTCTACTGTAACGCTGTGTCCAAATAGGGTGACGTACAACGGTCGGGTATTGCTGCAGGCAGGGAATTCATTGCTGTGTCCGCCCCCAACCGCTACTGAATAAAGATATAAAAGTAAAAGGTAACAAACAAA
>JAYTUR010000828.1:0-4204 GCA_043744475.1 Saprospiraceae bacterium
ATAAAACCGAATCCTTTTGATTCGTTAAAAAACTTAACTGTACCTGTTTGCATTAAAAAACTATTTAAAAGTACTATATGGCGAAATTGCCGCTGCAAAGATATGACTTATTTATTAAAACATGAGATTTATTTTTTTAATTAAAATAATTTAAACATTTACCCCCTCAGTAAAAAAGGGAAACGGGTGCGGGTATCCATTCTTTTAGATAAAAAGCCGCCAAATTCTGTTACTTTCGTGCCGAAATACACCTATTGGTATTCTTTCAAAACACAAATAGCTTTCCTACCATTTTATAAAATAACTCATCTTTAAAAATAAAAAAATAATGAATCTATCAAAACAATACCCTCACATAGCTTGGTGGGTCGAAAATAACGGCTGGATGATAGTGGGTTCGGACGAAGAAAGCGACAGTCTCATCCGTTTGATTGATACAATTGGCGTTTCTTGGGAAGACGAGGATTCAAAAACAATAGACGATGCGTTGGTTAAAGCTGAATTATTTTTAAAAAAGGATTTGCCCAAACGTTTTCCCAATAGATTCAGTTTGGATTAACAAAAACATTATTTCATAAAACATTAAAATAACAAACAATGTCAAAAACAAAAATTACAGTCAATTCTAACGGCTCACTAAAAGTCGAAGGCGATTTTGAAATCGTGGATGCGCAAGGCGACGTTTATGGTCTTCAAGGCAGAACTTCGCTCGGTTTATGCCGCTGCGGTCAATCAAAAAACAAACCTTTTTGCGATGGTTCGCATCGTGGGCATTTAGAGCATGAAGCAGTGGCTTTTGATTTGCCGCCTAAAAAGGTGTAAATGATGAGTGTAACTTAACCGTTTCTTCTTTTCATAAAATAATTTCAACTTCAATTGTTTGTTGCCGATGAATTCAAGCGGTATATCTCAAAACGAGCATAAAAACCTGTTTTATGATTAAAATTGCGACGATACAATGACCAATTTTTTAACATTAAATTTAAACTAAACAATGAAAAGAAGAAATTTTGTAAAATCATCACTTTTAGTGACCCCCTCAGTATTAGCAGCCAATACGCTCAAAGAAAAACCGTTGGCAGCTCAAAAAGAATACTACGAATGGCGTGAATATGAATTCAACTACAACTCACCACGCGGCGAAGTAGAGAATTATTTCAAAACGGCTTTAATTCCAGCTTTCAATAAATATGGCATCAAAACGGTCGGCGTTTTCAGTGAACTCGGCAAATCCGACCCTGCAAAAGTGTATATGCTCATTCCTTATGCTTCTTTTGAAGATATAAAAAACATCAACGATAAAGTTAAAATGGATGCCGATTATAAAAAAGCGGCAGCTGCTTTTTATGCGTTGCCAGTTGAAAAAACGCCTTATAACAGAGTTAATTCGTCTATTTTCCTTGCTTTTGATGGTGTACCGAAGTTATTACCGACCAAAAGTGAGCCACGTATTTTTGAAGTCCGCAGTTACGAAGGTTACAACGACGATGCAGTGCGTCGGAAAATATTGATGTTCAATAAAGAGGAATTGGATATTTTTTATCGTACAGGTTTACACCCAGTTTTTTTCGGCGAAGTCATTGCAGGCGGCAATATGCCTCGTTTGACGTATATGTTGACATTCAAAGATATGGAAGAACGCGATGCAAACTGGGCAAAATTCAGTGCCGACGACGTGTGGAAACGCATCAACAAAGCACCTGAATATGCCAATGCAGTATCTAAGATTTATAGGACGTTTTTAGTGCCTACGGCTTATTCGCAGGTGTAATTTCTAAAACTATATGTTCGGGGAATTTAAAAAACTCCCCGAACATTACATAAATGCCAAAGTGACTAATTCCTCATCTACAAGTCACTTTATCAATCGCCCACACAAGGCAGAAAGAAGGACAAATCAAGGTTTAAAAATCCATTTTCTAAACTAAAAAACCGTTGAACGATGCAAAAATCACTGTATTTCGTCCTATTCTTTGCCGTCTTTACAAGCCGTTGTACAACCCTTGAATTTGAAAAACCCATTCCTTTTAAAGCTGTTTCGATTGATAAATGCCCTGAAATGCTTGTCGGGCAATTTATGGAACAGAAAGAGAATGCCGAACCTAAATTATTACAGGAAGTCATCTCTTTTGAGTCGCCAAAGCCCCACCAATGGTTTATTTATGTCTATAAACAGTTGGCTGATGAAGATTTAAAGAACTTTTCAAGCTTTGAAATTAAAAATGATGTGCTGATTGAACACATCAAAGTTACTTTAGAAAACAGCAAGATAGGTAAAGACTCGATAGTGGAAACGCCTATTTCTAAGACTAAAACGGGTTATAAAACAGCAGAATTTTTAGCTTATAAACTTGATTTTACGACCAAAACAATCATACAATATCCCGAAGCAACGGATACAGATTCAGAAATAAAAACAGGCACTTTTGATATGCGCCAAAAAGGGAATACGTATTATTTGAATGTCAAAGGCTTGGTAACACCTGATTATTGGTACGTTGTTATGTTTACGCCTACGGCTGAACTATTGACAATCAATATGTTAAGTCAATTTAATTCAGATAAAGAAAAGGACATTAATGCCATCATGCCTTTAACAAAATTGGATGACGAGACCTATTTGGCAAAACCGACGGAAGCGCAATTAAATGCTTTTTTAAAATATCCAGAAGTAGGAGAGGTATCTTTTTACAAGAGACTAAAACATTAAATTGCTGCCAAAATCGTTTAGACACTATCATGCCTAAGTATGTTGAAGCCCAAGGCATCATAGAGGTCGTTTTGACGCAACAAAACAAAAATATTTTAAATGGCAGACCATCATCACCACGACCATACGCACAGCACAGAATTGACGACGATAAATAAAGCATTTATCATAGGCATTGTGTTGAATATGGGTTTCGTTATCGTAGAAACCATAACCGGGTTTTGGACAAATTCGCTTGCTCTGCTTTCGGATGCAGGGCATAATTTGAGTGATGTGGCAAGTTTAGCATTGTCATTGTTGGCTTTCCGCTTGGCGAAAATCAAGCCTTCCACAAAATATACTTATGGCTTTCGCAAAGCAACCGTTTTGGTTGCTTTGTTGAATGCCATTATTCTACTCATCGCTATCAGTGTCATTGCTTACGAAGCCATTTTGCGTTTCAAAAATCCGCAACCATTGCAAGGCAAAACGATAGCTATTGTCGCATTTATTGGTATCATCATTAACAGCATTACGGCTTATCTTTTTTTGAAAAATAAAGAATCAGACCTAAACGTAAAGAGCGCGTATTTACATTTGGCAGCTGATGCCTTAGTTTCTTTGGGCGTGGTGATTGGTGGCATTTTGATACTTTATACAGATTGGTGGTGGTTAGATGGTGTTTTAAGTTTGATAATTGCCGTCGTTATTTTGGTCAGTACGTGGGGTTTATTGACCCATAGTTTGCGGCTTTCATTGGATGGCGTTCCCGAAAACGTTGATATTGAAGCGATTAAAACAAAAATAACATCCTTAAAAGGCGTTTCAGACTTTCATCACATCCACATATGGGCAATGAGTACCACTAAAAATGCCTTAACAGCGCATTTAGTCCTAAATGAGATGGCTGACTTCAATGAAGTTGAAAAAATAAAAAACAAAGTCAAACACGAATTAGAGCATTTGAACGTCCATCATAGTACAATTGAGGTGCATACTGAAGGGATTGTTCTTGATGATTGTGATGATTGCTGAGCTTGAAAATACTGAGGGGGTCAATCCTTTTCCTATCTTTATGTTCTCAACTTAAAAATCATAAAAAATGTGGTGGATATATGCCCTTTTATCAGCACTTTTTGCTTCGTTAACAGCCATTTTTGCTAAAATAGGCATTACAAATGTCAATTCAAATTTAGCAACTGCCATCAGAACCGTTGTCATTTTGCTCGTGGCATGGGGCATTGTCATCGGTCGCGGCGAATTAAAAGGTTTGGCAACCCTTTCTAAGCACAATATATTGTTTTTAGTCATTTCAGGCATTGCCACAGGTTTGTCGTGGATATTCTATTTCAAAGCACTACAAATCGGTAAAGTCTCTCAAGTGGCACCTGTTGACAAATTAAGCGTTGCTCTAACCATCGTTTTATCCATCGTTTTTTTAGGAGAAGCCTTGACCTTTAAAACTGCCATCGGCGCATTGTTAATCATTGCAGGAACGATTGTTTTGATTTTATG
>JAYTUR010000829.1:0-4202 GCA_043744475.1 Saprospiraceae bacterium
TTCTATCAAAAATAAGCTCAACCCAATAGATTTCTTACTCGTACGCCTTTCGAGCAAAGCGAGAAACAGGGCGTGATTGTATCTCCGAACTCACGTTAATTAGAAATGTGGCAACTCTAATGGTGACGATGCTACGTACCTTAGTAACAATGTGATTTTTATTATCTATAAACAAGGTCAGTCCTTGCGGACTTTTTTACAGCATCAACTTTCGTACAGTACGTTTTTTTTTAAGGAATCAACACCGATTTCAAGCAATTATCTTCTTTTTTATCAAAAATTCGATAAGCAGCAGCACCTTCAGATAATGGAAATCGGTGCGAAATGATGGAGGCAATGTCGTATTGATGTACCACCTCTTCACGAATCAGCTTTTCGGCATAAAACCGCGCAGGGCAGCGACCGACTTTGTAGGTCAAATTTTTATTATAGGCATCAACAGGTGAAAAGGAAAAATGCGCTGTTGTATGCACCCCAACTGTCGAAATAGTACCACCCGGACGCACCAAATCCATAGCCAAACGACTGGCAGATGGATTGCCGACAACTTCCAAAACCGCATCAGCACCTCGTCCATTTGTGACGCTTTTTATCTTTTCAACGACATCTATACTGAGGGGGTTCAATGGTATCGCACCAAAGGCTTGGGCTTTTTCCAACCTTTCAGGAATGGTATCAATGGCAAAAAGCTGTGTTGCACCTAAGTTTTTAGCACCGACAATAGCCATCAAGCCAACTGGACCGCAACCGATAACAACATAAGTGCCTTTGGGCTGAATGTTCGCCATATCCGCACAATAATAGCCTGTCGAAAATATATCACCTAAAAGCAGTCCTTGTTCAATACTCAAATCCATACTGAGGGGTAGGAGCGTGGTGTCCGCCAAAGGTACGCGGACATATTCCGCTTGTCCGCCGTGTAAGCCTGCACCCTTTTCAACCCAACCATAAAAACTGCCTTTTTCGCAGCGACACGTCAAGCCGATTTGACAATAAAAACAGACACCACAAGAAGTCGTAAATGGGCTAAAAACCCTATCGCCGCGCTTAAAACGCTTGACTTCACGCCCAATGTCAACGATTTCACCGACAAATTCATGCCCCATGACTGTCCCATTGTCCAAACCTGTTTCACGGCAATGATAGACGTGCAAGTCCGAACCGCATAAACCTGCCATTTCGACTCGCACAATAGCATCGGTGATTGCCAATACTGAGGGGTCGGCGACTTGCTCAAAAACGATGTTTTCTTTTCCTTGAAAAGTGAGTGCATTCATAATTAGTCATTAGTTTAGTCGTGTATTTTTATTTTTTTCTTTGGGTAGTTTAGCTCGTTTTTGAAGAAGTGAGGCAAAAAAAATAGCCTACCTTTCAACATAAAGGTAGGCTTAAAGTAGTGTCAAATGAAAATCTAAATACATAAATAATTTTTAATTGTAAGTTTGAAATTGCAAATCGAGAAGCACCGAATTTACGAAACCAATAACGTCTCAATGTCAGAGAAAGGACTCACCAAACCTTTGTTGCCAATGGCACGGAATTGAAATTGATACGTTTTGCCAGATTCTAAGCCTTTCAATTGAAATTTGAGTGCTGAACTGTAATCACCATTTGTCCAAGTACCATCGGGTTCACCCTCAACGATAATCCGTTTTTCAACGCCATAATTAGTCGCACCCATTACTTTTTCTAAAGTCACTGTAACAATGCCCGTGGCTGTTTCATTGATAGCTTTAAGCACCTCAATATTCAAGCCTTCTAAAACAACAACACGCATGGGTTTGAGCAGATTTCTGAATAAATAGTGTTAAAAAGGTAAAACACTGGCGTATAAGACTTAATTTTGTTGCATTGACGCGGTAAAGGTGCACGCGCAGCATAAATTTCCGAAATTACTTTATTTTATATTTATTTTCTATCACTTAAAATTCATTAAAAATGAAAAAACTTTACATTCTTGCTTTAGTTTTTGCGTGCTTTGTTTCAGAAGCGACTGCTCAAACGGTTAACGTTACTTTCCGTGTGACCTTAAAAGGCACTGGAAAACAGCTCAGCGCAGATGGTCTGCGTGTAACTGGTGCACTCGGCGTAGCAGGTACAGCCGATTGGTCTCCAGGCGTGGCAGCTAAAATGACTCTTGTTGGTACTGTTGCGGACAGTATTTATGCTATTACTTTAGCTGTTACTCGCCCTACAACAGGCATAATTGAGTACAAATTCATCAACGGTAATAACTGGGGTGATGGTGCCGGTGGCACAACAGAAGATGAGCGTGGTCTAGGCGGCTTGCCTTGCGCCAGCGCGGGTGGCAATCGCACTTACACGATTGCGGCAGCTGCCACGACTGTTTTGTTGCCAACTTACAGGTTCAACACATGTACAACTGTATTCCAAGCAAGTGTCAACGAATTGACCTCGGCTAAAAACGTTGCAGTGTCGCCAAACCCAATGACTACTAAAGCTATTTTGACGTTTGACAACGTGACAAACGACGTGCATTCGCTTGATGTGCTCAACTTGATGGGTCAAGTCGTTTGTTCGTATGCTGCTACAAGAGGTTCGCAATTCGATATTGAGCGCGGTTCTATGGCTTCTGGCATTTACTTTGCCCGTTTGAACAACTCAAAAGGCGAAAGTAAAATGGTTAAATTCTCAATTGACTAAGGTCTAATAACGTAAGTTCGGAGATATTACTGGCTCTTTTCGCTTGCTTACTCGTAAGCCTTTTGAGCAAAGTGAGAAACAGTACGTGATTGCAATTGTATAATCTCCGAACTTACGTTTTAATAGAATTAATGACTGATGGTACGCACTAAACAGATTTCGCACTGTTTTTTGCTTTGCAAAAAAAGCGTATAAGAAAAAGAATCTATCAGACCGAAGTTAATTTTTTCAATCGCAAGCGATTGAAAAATTAACTTCGGTCTAAAAAAGTAATTCAAAGCACGTCTTTCGAGCAAAGCGAGAAACAGTGAGTATTTTGCCGCTTGCGTAACATCAGTTAATTAAGGAATTTGTAAAAAATACCTTACTGTACGAAAGTTGTTGCTATCATAAGGTGCGTAGCACCGATACCGTTTATAGAAAAGTCACACATCCCGATTTTTTCTAAGGTGCGTAGCACCGACCCCATTTTTTACTATTAAAATAACATGGGTGATGGTGCTACGCACCTTAATAACAAATGGTATGATGGTTTTTCTATAAACAGGGTCAGTCCTGACGGACTTTTCGTAAAGCAACAACTTTCGTACAGTAAGAAAAATACTACTCTCAAAGTAGGGTTTTCTTATAAAAAATGAAAATCCTGACTCTCAAAGTCACTTCAGCAAAAGTCCGTGAGAACTGGCACTATTTATAGAAAAGCCATAAGCTCTAATTTTTTCTAAGGTGCGTAGCACCAACTCCTTGTTTTTTCCAATTGCACTTCATTCGGTGACGGTTCTATGCACCGCAGGAAACGTATTGAAAAATTAAGAACAGAGACGATAATGTCGCTATAAAGTTGCAAAACACTTGAATTGCGATTGAAAACTGATAAAACCACCCCCTCAATAAATTAAACAAAAAAAACATTTTGTGCTGTTGCTTTTGTTACATTTGTGTTTGAATTTTTAAAAAAAAGCCTTCAATCTTATCAGTATGTATATTCCAAATTTAAACTTAATGTCAGACAAAACGGAGGCGGTTGATTTTATGCAACGGTTTAGTTTTGCAACAATCATTACAGCAAAAGAAGGTTTGCCTATTGCGACACATTTACCCTTTATCGTGATGATGCAAGGAGATACCATAATTTTAAGGTCGCATTTTGCCAAAGCCAATGAACAATGGCGCGACATTGCGGAACATAAAGTATTGGTCATTTTCAGCGAACCACACGCCTATATTTCCCCAAAACACTACGAAAAAGAACTAAATGTGCCGACTTGGAACTATATTACAGTCCATGCTTACGGGCAAGGGACATTGATAACTGAAACAGATGATATCATTGCCTTGCTCGAACACACCATTGACAACTATGATGCAGCGTACAAAGAACAATGGAATAAATTGCCCAATGACTATAGAATAGGCATGTCAAAAGGCATTGTTGCGTTTGATATTATCGTAACAGACTTACAAGCAAAGAAAAAATTGAGTCAAAATAAAACCTCAAATGAACAGTTGAACATTGTTAATGAACTATCAAATAGTAC
>JAYTUR010000830.1:0-1071 GCA_043744475.1 Saprospiraceae bacterium
AGAGTTTTTGAAAAAGAGTCGTTTCATCGAAATCAAAATCGTTGGTTTATCCAACAGCCGTAAAATGCTTTTTGATGAGAATGGCATTGACCAACAAGGATTCATGTCCTTAATGACAGAAAATGGAGATCAAGCCGACCCCTCAGTATTTGTCGAAAAAATGAAGGCTTTGAATTTACCGAATACCATTTTTGTGGATTGTACAGCAAACAAAGAAGTAGCAGACTTGTACCACGACATATTGGATAGTTCGATTTCAATTTCCACGGCGAATAAAATTGCCAATTCATCGTCGTACCAAAACTATGTCAATCTGAAAGAAACAGCTATCAAACGCAGCATTCGATATGGCTACGAAACAAATGTGGGTGCAGGTTTGCCCGTCATTTCCACTTTGAGCGACTTGATTATTTCAGGCGATAGAATGTTGAAAATTGAAGGAGTGTTGTCGGGTTCACTGTCATTTATCTTCAATAATTTCAAAAAAGGCGTAAAATTCTCTGAAATCGTAGGGAAAGCGAAGGAATTGGGTTACACTGAACCTGACCCACGTGTGGATTTAACAGGTGTTGACGTACGTCGTAAACTGGTAATTTTGGCGCGTGAAGCAGGTTTTCCGATTGAAGACACCGATGTTGAAATCACGAATTTCTTACCTGAAGCCTGCCTTTCTGCCAAGACCGTTGATGAATTTTTTGAGAATTTGAAAAAATCAGACGATATTTTTGATAAAATGCTCACTGATACTGAGGGGGGGCAATTGCGCATGATTGCCAAAATTGAAGGTGGCAAAGCGACCATTGGTTTGCAAGCCGTTGATGCCTCAAATCCTTTCTGTCATCTCGACGGCTCTGACAATATGATTGTTTTCACAACAGAACGTTATCGCGAACGTCCGCTTGTGGTGAGGGGACCGGGTGCGGGTGCGGAGGTAACGGCAGCGGGTGTATTCGCAGAAATCATTGCAATCGGTAATTACTTAGGGTAGTGGATAACGGATAGTTGATAACGGATAATGAAAAATGCCAAACGTATAAGTATTACGTCTGGCATTTTTCATTATCCGTTATC
>JAYTUR010000831.1:0-1070 GCA_043744475.1 Saprospiraceae bacterium
TTTTGGCTAGCGAAGCGCAGGCGACATCATTGTAAAATCCCACACCCCAGTCAGAACCACCGGTTTTGGTAAACGCAAAATTTTGTGTTTCCGGATACAACACTGTCGGTTCTAAATCACGTTCTTTAGTTAATCCGTGAATGGCTTCACGACCGGTGTCGCCAACGTTCAGCCAAGGCATATGACACCATTGTGATTTTCCCGTAGGTGTATTTTGTGCGATTAAATTATTTTCAATGTTTTTACTATCAGTCATCATACTATCTAAAAAATAATCCAAAATAATTTGTGAAAGTTTTTCGGCTTCGCCTTTGTCGCGAATATCTTTAACTTTGCCTATCCAAGGACGGCTTTTGCTATCGTTACCTGGTTTAAAATTCGCGTAGTCAGCGCGAACTGCAAACGTCGGTAAAGTTTTATTGTTGATTTTTTCAAATGCCGCTTTTGCTGTGGCATCGACAACGTCATACTGAGTGTAGCCATTCAATTGGTCGACGACGCCATCGGATGCTCCGCCGATTGAAGCACCGGCCTTAACGACGCCGTTCACTGCGTCTTCTGGGCGAGGCTCTTCAGCATTTGGTTTTCTTTTTGATGGTTTGTTAAAACTCGCTACCATACGATCAATTGTTTTTTTATTGCTGGATGCGGATTTAATTGTTTCGACACTTAACAAAGCCGCTTTCGCTCCTTGAATACAATGAGGCATTCGGAAATGACGGTGAGTCGCCACTGTTTCATTTGGTTGGACAACGTTGTATTCGATGCCGGCCATTTTTTTATCTTCGCTGACAGTTACAATAACTTGATCGACACCATCAATTTCAACATTGGTATTCGCTTCAGCTAAAAACGCAACGATCGTGTCGATGTTTCCTGTGAAACAGGCGATGTGACGTTTGTTGGTGTTCGAAACGGCGCGGGTATTTGCAAAATAAAATTCTTCCAAAGCCTGGCGACGAGCATTTTTGCGACCAGGCTCAAGCCAAGCTTCTTTATCAAATTTAGCCGTCGTCGTTCCAGTGTTATCGACGTTTTTCGTGTGATAAATAATTGCGTCAGGAAATGCA
>JAYTUR010000832.1:0-1069 GCA_043744475.1 Saprospiraceae bacterium
GTACGAGTAAGAAATCTATTGGGTTGAGCTTATTTTTGATAGAAAAATTGGAAATTTTTCTATCAAAAATAAGCTCAACCCTTAAACAACCATTCAAAAGGTGATTTTTGAGCACAGCGAAAAAGAGCCAGTAATATCTCCGAACTCACGTTAATTAGTTAATCGTCGTTTACTGACACGCATTTCCCCTTACATACCTTATATGCCTAATATGATTGAAAACAATCGTAACTTTTTCAACCATATAAGGGCATATAAGGCTCACACTTTTCTATTTTTAGAATTAAATAGAATTGCGACAAACCTTTATCAGATAGAATCTGCTTTTTATGCCAAATGAAAAGAAGAAATAAAAAAAGCCAAAATATCTAAAAGTCTCGATGTGTTTTGTTTTAACTTTGCACCAAAATCTTAAATCTTAAAATTTCGACTCAAATGCAATATCGGATAGAAAAAGACACCATGGGCAAAGTAGAAGTGCCTGCAAACGTGTATTGGGGTGCACAAACGCAACGCTCTGTTATCAATTTCCCCATCGCTCAAGACATTAATAAAATGCCGAAGGAAATCATCAAAGCTTTTGCGTATCTCAAACACGCCGCAGCTTTGACGAACTATGACGCGGGCATTTTGCCTAAAGAAAAATGTGACCTCATTGGACAAGTTTGCGCAGAAATACTGAGGGGGGACTTAGATGACCAGTTTCCGCTTGTGGTTTGGCAAACAGGTTCGGGTACACAATCGAATATGAATTGTAATGAAGTGATTGCTTACCGCGCTCATGTTTTGAATGGTGGTAGCCTTATGGATGAAAAAAAATCGGTGAATCCGAATGATGATGTCAATAAATCGCAATCGTCAAACGATACCTTTCCAACAGCGATGCACATTGCGGCTTATAAGATTTTGATGGAAACAACGATTCCAGGCATTGAAAAACTACGCAATACTTTACATGCGAAAGCTGTGGCATTTAAAGATGTCGTTAAGATTGGACGCACGCATTTAATGGACGCAACGCCTTTGACGGTCGGACAAGAGTTTTCGGGCTATGCTTCGCAACTGACAC
>JAYTUR010000833.1:0-4186 GCA_043744475.1 Saprospiraceae bacterium
ATTTCTTTAAAGGTTTTTTCTAATGTTTTTGCCGCATTGTAGGCGGGCATAACGACAATGACTTTTTTACCTTTGTACATCTTAAAAGTGGATTGTTGATAACGATTTCGTTATCACAACTTGCGTCAAGTTTCAAACTTGACGCAAGTTTAATGTGCATAAAATATTAATTATCAGGTGTTTCTGTCACTTCAGTTGTCTCAACAACCCCCCCAGTATCTTCTGTCTTTTCTTCCTCAACTTTATCTTTCAAGAGGTCACGGCTTTGCAAAAAAGTAAACCATTTGATGGCTTTTTTAATATCCGAAACATGCACACGGTCGCGGTCAAAATTCGGCAAAACGGCTGCAAAATAAGCCCGAAGCGTGGCTGAATCTGCTTTTTCAGTAGGCGGTGGATTGTCCGTAAATTGGTCGCGCATATTGGTCAAAACCTCTGCCAATTGTACTGTATCGTTGTCCTCCGTATAAACCGAAACTGTTTCAAAAGGAGAAAACTCATGCGAGCGAACAGGCACGAATTTGCGCACTTTTGTATCCAAATTTTCAATAATCAAACCATTTTGGCGCACCGCTATCAGCTTTTGAACGCCCCCAATGCCGCCAACAGCGACAAAACTTTTCACATCAACCATGATGAATCACTTTATTTTATAATTATTCAATTAATTTTTTCTAAAAATCCGCGCAAAGGTACTATTTCAACGCCAATGCTCAAAACATCTGTTGTTTTTGCAAAAAAATCGTTCCGAACATTTCGGAACGCTTTTTCGTTTTAAAGAACAATTTTATATCAAAAATACTGAGGGGGAGTCTTTTTCACAATGATTTTAGGTAAAAACTGTAATTTCGCACCTCAAAATCTAAACCGACAATAATCAATCAAAAATATGCAATCGAAAAAAAGATATTTAGTGACTTCTGCCTTGCCCTATGCCAATGGACCGCTTCATATTGGGCATTTGGCGGGTGCGTATTTGAGTGCCGACGTATATGTGCGTTACTTGAGGCTGTTGGGCAAAGATGTGGTGTGGGTGTGCGGCAGCGATGAACATGGCGCAGCGATTACGATAAAAGCCATGAAAGAAGGCTTAACGCCGCGTGAAATTATAGATAAATACGATGCCATGTTCCGAAAATCGTTTGACGGCATGGGCATTGCCTTCGACATTTTCCATCGCACAAGCGAACCCTTGCATTACGAAACATCACAAGATTTTTTTCGCCAATTGTATAAAAACGGTGAATTTGAAGTCATTGAAAGTGAGCAATATTTTGATGAAGAAAAACAACAATTTTTAGCTGACCGCTACATCATTGGCACGTGTCCCGTCTGCGAAAACCCCGATGCCTATGGTGACCAATGCGAAAAATGCGGCTCGTCTTTAAGTCCAAATGACTTAAAACCGCCCATTCGTTCGACGCTTTCTACTTCAAATCCAGTCAAAAAGCCGACAAAACACTGGTATTTGAAGCTCGATAAGTACGAAGGTTGGTTGCGTCGCTGGATTACTGAGGGGGAGCTTGAAAATGAAGAAAACCCTGAAATCGTCGCCAAAACGCACAATCCTGCTGATTGGAAAAACCACGTCATGGGTCAATGTCGGTCGTGGCTCGATGGTGGTTTGCAGCCGCGAGCGATGACGCGTGATCTCGATTGGGGCATTCCTGTGCCGCCTGAAATTGATGAAACGGGTAAGAAAAAACTGTATGTGTGGCTCGATGCACCCATTGGCTATATTTCGGCAACCAAACAATGGGCAATCAACAAAGGACAACCCGAACTTTGGAAAGACTATTGGCAAAAAGAGGATACGGCGTTGATTCACTTCATCGGCAAGGACAATATTGTGTTTCATTGCTTGATTTTTCCCGCTTTGTTGCGCGAACATGGTGACTATGTGTTGCCCGTCAATGTGCCTGCCAATCAGTTTATGAACCTTGAAGGACGTAAAATTTCAACCTCCAAAAATTGGGCGGTTTGGGTGCATGAATACCTTGAAGATAAAGATTTTGAAGGCAAACAAGACGTTTTGCGCTACAATATGATTAAAAACATGCCCGAATTGCAGGATTCAGAGTTTACGTGGAAACGTTTTCAAGAGTCGAATAACAATGAATTGGTGGGTAATTTGGCTAATTTCATCAACCGTGTTGTTGTTTTAATTAATAAAAACTTTGAGGGCAAAGTGCCGCCGATTGTGGCAGGTGTAACGGTTGCGGCAAGCGATAATGCCCTCGAAAAAGTAGCCCCCTCAGTAGAAATCGAAAAATTACTTAAAGAATTGGACACTTTGGGTGATTTTATTGAAAAATTTGATTTCAGAAATGCCCTCCAAACTTTGATGGATATTTCGACGCATGGCAATCAATTTTTGCAATTTAATGCGCCTTGGAAAACGATAAAAAACGATAAAGATGCCGCTGCTGTGACATTAAATATTGGTCTTCAAATCGTCGCAGCGTTAGCCGTTGCCTGTCAACCTTTTATTCCGTTTACATCAGCAAGGTTGACTAAGATGTTGAATATCAAAGATTTACAAAACGGCGATTGGCACATTATGTTAGAAAAACTACGCAACGGCATCCCGCTTATCGCTGCCGAAACGTCTTTGAATGAAACAGAACACCTATTCACCCGCATTGCTGATGAAGTGATTGAGGCGCAAATAAAAAAATTAGAAATGACAGATTTATCAAACAATCAACAAACAGATATAGCAGCCGACATCCAAAATCCGACGTCCAAAATCGAAGCCCCCCCTCAGTATGTGCCTCTTGCAGAGACGATTACGTATGATGATTTTGCAAAAATGGATATTCGCACAGGCACTGTTTTGACGGCAGAGGCGATGCCAAAATCGGATAAACTCTTAAAACTAAGCATTGATTTGGGTTTTGAAACGCGGACGATACTTTCAGGCATCGCCAAACATTTTACACCCGAAGAAATGGTCGGTAAAAAAGTCGTTGTTTTAGCAAACCTTGCACCACGTAAAATGATGGGCATTATGTCAAACGGCATGGTCTTGATGGCTGAAAATGCGGAAGGAAAATTGGCTTTGGTTGCGCCGCCTGAGGGGTGGGCAGATGGGTGTATTGTAAAGTAATTAATAAAAAATAAGTGTCGAACAAGCAATTTCCTTCAAAACTCCTCCTTTTTGGTGAATATTCCGTGTTGCGTGGCTCACAGGCATTGGCAATTCCTTACAACTCCTTTGGTGGACATTGGGCTTATACGACTGACTTTTCAAAGCAAATGGACTTGTCGAAATGGGTCAATTATTTGAAAATACTGTCTGAAAACGGCGAAATAGCCTTAGATACTGAGGGGGTGTTGCGAGATATAAAAAATGGTTTGTTTTTTGAATCTAACATTCCGCGTGGGTATGGCGCAGGTAGTTCAGGGGCATTAGTGGCAGCAATGTATGACAGTTTCGGGTTAGATAAAGACTTGTCTATCAATGATTTAAAAAAAGTATTGGAAAAAATTGAAAGTTTTTTTCATGGTTCAAGTTCGGGGCTTGACCCTTTGGTGAGCTACATTCAAAAACCTGTTTTGATAAAAAAAGACAAATCAATCGCTGTGTTAGATAATTTGAAAATAGATGCTCACATGTTTTTACTCGACACGCATCAACCCCGCAAAACAGAGCCGCTTGTGCAGTTGTTTATGGAAAAATGCGAAAAATCTATTCAGTATAATACCTTGATAGAGAATGAATTCGTGCCTTATGTGGATGATGCCATTGCTACTTTTTTGCAAAACAAAACAAGACTACTTTTTGACACAGTGCATCAAATAAGTCATTTCCAATATCGTTTTTTTACTGAAATGATTCCCTTACAGGTCAAAAATGTGTGGCTCGAAGGCTTGGCCAGCGATGTTTTTAAGTTGAAATTATGTGGCGCAGGTGGTGGTGGTTTCATTTTGGGTTTTTGTAATAATATTGTTGAAGCAAAAAAAGTGTTATCTAATATGGGTTTTAACGTCCTACCTATAACAGGCGTTTAATTGGAATAGGTTATTTTTGCAAAAATAATATGTTTTTGACTCGCTACATATACAAAATACGGCTTAGTTATCATGAATTTACGGTTTCACCTCCTACCCATAATCCTCTTTTTGTTCACATCAACAATGGTTGCGCAACCTCTGGGCAGACTCAAAGATGATGCGATGAAGT
>JAYTUR010000834.1:0-4185 GCA_043744475.1 Saprospiraceae bacterium
GGAAAAAAGTGGTCATCGCTGGTGGCGGTGATTCGGCTTTAGATTGGTCAATTTTTCTTGCCGACATGACCGATGAATTAACTTTAATCCACAGGCGTAATGAATTTTGAGGCGCTTTGGACAGCGTTGAAAAGGTCTTGCACCTACGCGATGCAGGTAAAATAAAAGTCGTGACACAATCCGAAGTCATCGGTCTAAACGGCAACGGTGTTCTCGATGAAGTCGTTATTAAGCACGATACGGAGGGGTTGATCCATAAAAAAACCGACCATTTTGTGCCGCTTTTTGGGCTTTCGCCAAAATTAGGTCCTATTGGCGATTGGGGTTTAGCCATTGAAAAAAACGCCATCGAAGTCAGTACTTTCGACTATGCGACGAGCGAAAAAGGCATTTTTGCTATCGGTGATATTAATACGTACCCGGGTAAATTAAAACTGATTCTTTGTGGTTTTCATGAAGCGACATTAGCTGTTCAATCGGCTTTCAAAATCGTGCATCCGAATAAAAAATTGTCGTTCAAATACACAACCGTTACGGGGATTGATGGACTTTAAATAATTTAGAATTAGGAATTAAAACATTGATTGTAAATTATTTATACATTTCGTTAGTATTATTTTATGAAAGAAAGTATCAACATTACGGTTATTGACCGCTTCGATGAGCCGCATGATTTAGAAGTGCCATTGGGCATGCCTTTGAGTTTAATGGAGGTTTGTCGAAGTTACGAACTGCCCGTTGAAGGTTTATGCGGCGGCATGGCATTGTGTGCGACTTGTCAAGTTTATGTTGAAAGCGAACACGACTTGCCCGAGCCAACCGACGATGAATGGGCAATGCTTGACCAAGCTATGCACGTTCGGGACAACAGCCGTTTGGGTTGTCAAATAAAAATGGGCGAAGAAATTGATGGTTTGATTGTTCGTTTAGCACCCGAACAGGTCTAATCGGTTAATAAAAGCTGTTTCAACGTTCTTTCGATTTGTGAACGATGCCGATTCACGTGGTCTTGAAAAAAGTCTAACATTTGTAAAATAGTCATTTTCCCGGCTATTTGATGCCGCCATAATTCGGCTGTAATGACTTTATCAGGCATGTCCTTCAAAAAATCATAATATTCAGCCCGCAATGATGCCCATCGTTGTTTCAATTCTTCAAAATTCAAGTCTTCAGGCATTTTACCCAATTGAGGAGGTGCTTTGAACTTAAAAGGCAAAGCAAATGCTAAACGTAGTGCAAACCTACGCAGCCCACTCTGAAAACCTGCTTTGGGCAAATCTGTCCCAAAACTCAACTTCTTTTTTATGTATTTCAAGGAAGCCGATTCCGCTTCTATGAGGTGATACACGTTTTGATTGACAGACCATTTTTCAGGTACAGGTTTTTGGTTCAATACTGAGGGGGTGTATTTTTCTAAAAGTTGAAACAACGACAAACGGTCTTGCTCCAATTTTTCCCACAAAGGCTGTATTTTTTGATTCATTATTTGTTTTTCTAAAACCTAAAAATCAAAAATACAAAAAGCGTTGAGAGTCATAGACTTCCAACGCTTTTTATTTTGAATTGAGGTAAAACTCAATGGCAAATCACGAGGGGCTTTCTTTATGCTTGCGCCGTCGGCGTATTAAAATTCATCGGGAAGGGCGGCACATCTTTTTCCTCAATGAGTCCAAATTGTTGTTCAAATTTTCGCACATTATCCACCAATGCACCCAACAAACGTTTGGCATGTTCGGGTGTCAAAATGATGCGACTTTTGACGCGTGCTTGTGGCACATTGGGCATCATACGCACAAAATCTATGACGAATTCTGTATTTGAATGTGAAATAATTGCCAAATTGGAGTAAACACCTTCCGCAATTTCTTCTGGAAGTTCAATATTGATTTGACCTGGGTCTGGAATTTGTTGATTTGCCATCTTTATATTTTTTGATTAATAGTTGATACAATGTAAAAAATGTGTCCGTTTAACGCAGCAAAACTAATAAAAGTTGCTGAATTTATAGAAATAAAAAAGCGAAACCTTAGTGAAAAGACTTCGCTTTGAATATTTTAAGTATTCATTTAATTTAATATATGTTCAGAAAATTTTAAAAATTTCCTAAACGTTGAGTGAAAAGGTTATTACCAACTCATATCATCATCGTCAATTTCTTGTTTTTTAAACACGATTGCTTTTGGCGCAACTTTTTCATCATCGCCCATATCCTGTTTTTTAAAAACGATTGCCTTTGGCTCGTCTCCATCATCATCAGAATTACTGCCGTTTTCCTCTTTTATTCGCGCTTCATACTCCTCCTGCCGACGTGTAAACTCGTCGTAATCGTACTGCGACATCAAGTCCGTTTTGATATAATTGATGGTTTCCTCAAGCGACTCGATAAAGCGGTTAAAATCTTCCTTATATAGAAAAATCTTATGCCGTTCATAACCCCCATCCATGCGGCGGCTGCTTTCGGTTAGGGTGAGGTAATAGTCTTCTCCTTTGGTTCTACGAACGTCAAAAAAGTAAGTTCTCCGTTTGCCTGCGCGGACTTTCTTTGAATAAACACTTTCAAATTTCCGCGATTGTCTCTCATTATCCACTTCTTCCCTGTTTTTGTTATAAAAATTAAATTGAAAAGAAAAATGTTTTGACTTGCGGCAAAAGTAAATCAAATGTTCCAATTTTTAGCTGTCGCATTTAAACTTTCAAGCTAAAACAACTTAATCCTTTATTCTTATTTGCATAAATAATTGAAAATCAATTTTTTATACTGCCATTAACTCTATTTAAAATTTTTAATTTTTTCTGGACAAGAGTTTTGTAACCAATAAACGATAAAATGGTTGAATTTAAATGCTTAACTTCCATTCTTAAGACTGTAACCGTCTTTGCGTGCGAAGCGAAGCAATCTGTTTGATTATTCGCACACTATTTAATTAGGCAGTTGAACAAAACAATAATATTCTGCTGACATTGAACAGATTGCTTCGCTCCACTCGCAAGGGCGAGTGTGGTTGAGCAATGACGGAGGTGCTTAGTATCCACAACATTTAAAGCTTATGTTTCTCAATCATTTCCAACAATTCATCTCGATAATTTTTGCCAATCGGTAAATGTTTCGCCGCACCTTTTTCAATGACTTCGACCATATTCCCTACGATAGCATGAATTTTATCAATGCCAACAATAAATGAACGGTGAACGCGAACGAATTGGGCAACAGGCAATTTGTCTTCCAAACTTTTCATCGTTTGTAGCGAAATAATACGCCCTGTTTCTGTTCTGATGATGACATAGTCCTTCAAACCCTCGATATAAAGTATCTCCGAAAACTTGACCCGTTGCAGTTTTTTATCTGCTTTTACAAATATATAATCAGGTTTCACTTCAGCCCCCCCCTCAGTATTTGACCCATTTTTGGACTCTTGATGGTGCAAATCGTACTGTTCGCTTGCTTTATTGACGGCTTTCATAAACCTATCCATCGAAATCGGCTTCAAGAGGTAGTCAATCGCGTTCAATTCAAAACCCTCAACAGCATATTGCTGATATGCAGTTGTGAAAATGACCATCGGCGGCGTTTTTAATGTTTTCAAAAAATCAATACCTGTCAATTGTGGCATCTGAATATCGAGAAACATCAAATCAATGTCATCATTTTTTAAAGCTTCATTGGCTTCAAAAGCGTTGTTGCAGCGTGCAACAAGTTGCAAATTTGGCATATTTGAGATATAAGTTTCCATTACATCTAATGCCAATGGTTCGTCATCAACGATAATTACTTTCATTTTTTGATTCTTTTTATTGTTATACGTTAGTTGTTATTAGTTACACGTTAATGGGCATTGATCATGGGCTTGTAGCCAAAACAGACCGACCAACAGCGTCAGGTAAAATTTTCATCCATAGATTGACACCATAAGTATTGGGTTTGTCATGGACTTCTAAATTGTAATTATTTTTATATAAAATCTCCAATCGCCGTTGCACATTGACCAAACCGATGCCGCCACTTCTACGATGCTCCTGCGTCGGTTGTTGTTCAGGTTTTGAATTTTCAACATATAAGTTCAATTCTTTACCATCTAAATAGATATGAATATGCACAAAACCGTCTGAAATATGGTTGCTTGCACCATGTTTAAAGGCATTTTCGATGAAAGCGATGAAAATCAAAGGAGCTATTTTCAAATCACC
>JAYTUR010000835.1:0-4182 GCA_043744475.1 Saprospiraceae bacterium
TTACTCATTCTTGATTGATTTAACAATGATGTCAAAGAACTAAAAAATACACGTAACTTTAAGACGTTTGAACTACCTAAGTTTAGTTCGCACAACAAATTTTTAAAATTTCCTAAACGTAAGTGATGTTGAAGCAAAATAGAGGTATCTGTTTGATATAATTTGAAGAAATACTGAGGGGGTATTAAAACGTATGGACAAATGTCTCCAAATCATCTTCTTCAACAAAACCGAGCTTTTTAGGTTTGCCTTTTGACAACCTGTACATAAACACAGCGTCAAACAAACGATTATATAGTATAAACATGAGCGAATGGACATAGGAAAATGCGTTAATAGACTGTAAAAAGTACGTAAACAGTCATATTTCAGACAAATGTCTATAAAATGTCCATATATAATGTTGTAATCCCTCCTTTTTTTTATGTTTTTTTGTGCTTCGTTACCCAAAATAATAAAAAATTAGCACGTTTATTAGAGTAACTGGGAAACATGGGTAGTCAATTTTCGTGGGGATGATTGGCTACCCCTCAGTATCTCTAAATATTTTCTTAAATAATGCCAATAGCTTTTATTGAAACAACAAACTTGTATCATATTATGAATCATACCGAACGTTATTGTTATAAAGTTCATAATGATTCATCTTCTTTTTGATGTCGTTTAAATGTAGGATTCTAACCTACTATCTGTTTGGATTGACAAACAAAGTCTGTCTTTGTTACATCCGTTTTCGCAATGGCACCCATACCGCCAGCGACTTCAATAAAATTGTCGTAACCGCGTGCTTTGAGAATGGAAGCGGCAATCATTGAGCGATAGCCGCTGCCACAATACATATAAAAAGGCTCGTTTTTATCAATAAAACCAATCCATTCGTTGATATTACTGAGGGGTCTGTGAAACGCCTCGTCAACGTGTTCCGCTTCATATTCGCTTGGTTTGCGAATATCATAAACGGTTTTGTCATTACTCCATTGTTTGGCAAACTCATCTGCTGTAATGCGATTGACGGTATCTACCTCTTTTCCAGCGGCTTTCCAAGCATTTATGCCACCTTTTAGGTAGCCCAAAGTGAAATCATAACCCACACGTGAGAGCCGCATAACGGTTTCCTCTTCCATGCCTTCTTCGGCAATAATGAGAATAGGTTGCTTAATATCCGTAATCAACTCGCCGACCCACGGCGCAAAAGTGCCTTGAAGACCGATATTTATCGAGTTAGGAATAAATCCTGTACAAAATTCTGTTGCAGAACGGGTGTCTAAAATTAAAGCATCATGTGCTTCAGCTTCGAGTTCAAATTGCTCAGGAGTCAACGGATGATTGCCTCGGCTCATGACTGTATCAATCGAATCATAGCCCTGCTTATTCATCATTACATTCAAAGGGAAGTAAGCGGGTGGTGTTGCTAACCCCTCAGTAACTTCGGCAATAAATGCTTCTTTTGATTGCGCTAAAAGGGCGTAATTGACTTGTTTTTGATGCCCGATGGTATCAAAAGTCTCTTTTGACATATTTTTACCACAAGCTGATCCTGCGCCATGAGCGGGATAAACGATGACATCATCAGGTAAGGTTTTTATTTTTGTTTCCAAAGATTCATAAAGAAAGCCCGCTAAATCTTCCATCGTTATGTCCGATTTTTGAGCCAAATCGGGGCGACCCACGTCTCCGATAAACAAAGTGTCACCTGTAAATACATATTTTGGCGTGCCATTTTCGTCAGACATCAAATAGCATGTTGACTCCATTGTATGCCCGGGTGTGTGTAGGACTTTGATGGTGTATTTACCCACTTTTAGTTCTTCTCCGTCTTTGGCGATGTGTGCCTCAAAATCAGTCACAGCATTAGGACCATAAACAATTTTTGCGCCTGTTTTAGCCGCCAAATCAATATGTCCGCTAACGAAATCTGCGTGAAAATGCGTTTCGAGGACGTATTTTATCTTCGCTCCTGCCTTTTCTGCCTTCTTGATATAAGGTGAAACTTCACGCAAAGGGTCAATGACGACGGCTTCGCCTTCTGATTCGATATAATATGCCCCTTGTGCGAGGCATCCTGTATAGATTTGCTCTACGACCATATTGTTGAAAGTATAAGTTTTAAATAATATTTTGATTAAAAAACAACGTCATTTTTCGGGTCTGAAGCTGTCAGTAATGCAAAGGTAAGCAATTAACATGAATAAATGAACAATTATTCATGTATTTTTAAATAAAACTATTCAAAATGACTTTTTTATGGATAAAATGGACAATAATGTTTTGTTTAAAGAAAAATATCTATTTTTTTTTGTACAGGCAAACATTATTTCAGAAAAAAAACAACGATTAAGACTAAATGTATCTCTCACTCATCAATTATGACCGTTTTTTTGAACGGGTCTTCTGCGACGAAAGCGTTGCCAAAGAGTTTTGACTTTTTAGAAATGGACATGCCTTCTTTGCAACGTTTTGTCAATCAAATTGAAAAAGATTAAGCGATGATTACCTCCTCAGTAATAAATGGTAAATAGGCTAAACTAAGCAGGAATCATTACATTCTTGAAAGACACGTGCTGTACAGGCCCGACATACTGAGGGGTCAAGTTTTTCATAAATCACACCAATGGCATCGGTTTTGGAAACAAAAAAGTATTGTTCTCCAATGTCTTCTAAAAAACCACCATCAATGAGTACGTCTTGTGCAATGACTTTTAAACCTGCAATATAGAGTGCACCACCGCGATTTTGCCACGCCTTTGCTTCTTCTGCTAACCATTCTGCACCATCAAAATCAATGCGATTGATACCATTTGCAAGTAGTAACATATATTTTACGGATTCTTCGTCCCGGATTTGTTGAAAAAACGAAGCAATATGTTCTATTGACCCAAAGAACAAAGAACCATCAATACGCACTATTTTAAGTTGTGGACACTCTTTTACCTCTTTCCTTCGAGCAATATACATCAGTTGTCGGCGTGGATGGTCTTGGTTTGGTGCCATAATCGCAATATGTGGATGTGATGTACCTTGCAAAAAGAAAAACAATGACAGAATAACACCTATATATATGGCAAACTCCAAATCCAAAAATAGCGTTGCAAATGTCGTGATGATGCCAACAATATTGTCACGCCGACTGGCTTTCTGAACGTGGCGGATATACTCAAAATCTATTAAACTCCAACCGACAATCGCAATCACACCTGCGACTGCGGGCATCGGTAAATAAGCTATCAATGGTGCCACAAACAAGACAATTGCCATTAAAGAAATACATGTAAATACAGAAGTTATAGGCGTTTTTGCACCCGCATCGTAGTTGATACCCGACCGTGTAAACGAACCCGAACTGGCAAAACAATTGAAAAATGAACCAATGATATTGGACAAGCCTTGCCCGATAAACTCTTGATTGGCATCTATGCGTTGTTTTGATTTCACTGCAATCGAGCGACCAATCGCAATGGATTGGATTAAACCCATTAAAGCAATGGCAACGGCATTTGGCATCAATTTCTGAATATTGCCATAAGTTAATGTAGGAGATGAAAAGGTCGGTAACGCCGATGGCAGCTCACCGACAAATCGAATTCCGACGGCTTCTCCGCCTAAAAAAAAGGCTAAAATGCTGCCTACAACCATCGCAATAAGCATGTGGGGTAATTTAGGGGCTATTTTCTTAGACAAAATAGCGACTAAAAGTGTTGTGACAGCAACACTTAGGACATACCAATTTGTTTCGTTTAAATGCTGAAAAACATTTACGTAAGTATCTAAAAATGAAGCATTTGAAGGCAGTTGAATACCCAAAAAGCTCTTCAATTGACTGGTTATAATCAGTATAGCAGCACCCGCCGTAAAACCAACAATTACTGTATGCGACACAAAACTAACCAATGACCCAAACCGCACTAAGCCCATCAGTAGCTGCATCGCACCCGCAATAAAGGTCATTACCAATGTCAATTGGATAAAAGCATCGGTCGTTGGCTCTGCAAATTTGCTGATACCTGCAAACACAATGAGCGAAATAGGCGTATTAGGACCCGAAATCATGTGTTTTGAAGAACCAAAAAGCCCTGCAATCATGGGGGAAACCATAGCCGTATAAAGCCCATAAACGGGTGGCAAGCCCGCAATCATTGCAAAAGCGACGGCTTGGGGTAGGACAATAATAGCACTCGTCAAACC
>JAYTUR010000836.1:0-4178 GCA_043744475.1 Saprospiraceae bacterium
GTTTACTATAAATAAAAAACTTTATAGCATCCTCATGGGAGGAACGGTGTGTTAAGTATTTGGCGAGTTTATCCCTTGTTTTTCGAATCGTGTCCTTTACAAATGTAGGAATAGATTTAGATAACTTGTTTGTTTTTTTTTAATTTTATTTCAAATTAACAGACTTTTCAGTATTAAATTTTGTGTGTATTTTGTTTTTTATAAATAAATTTTTATTGAGACTTTGTCTATAAATACAATGTTTTTTATTGTAAATATTTGATTGTCAACATATTGAACAACTGCTTTTAAATTTATATTCTACAATATTAACGAAAAAACAGTAACGCTTCATTTTTTGCATTTTTTTGAAAAAAAATGCAAAAACAAAATAATAACAAATTGTTTTCATTCCTTCTGGGTTCAAAAAAAGCTAACATCCAACCGATTGCTAACCTTTTATGTTGAATCAAAAGTTATTTTTTGGCATTAAATCCCATTGATATGCCAAACCGATGCCCATCGCCTTGTGGAATTAAAAACGTATTGACTATACCCCCTCAGTATTTTAACTACTTTTGCGCATTCATAGCGTTTATTCATCATTAATAAAGGAATATGTTAGATTTTTCGCAAACCAATATTGTCCGCCTTGCCATTACGTGGTCGGGTAATAAAGAACTCAATGAAGGTGTCGTCATTCCAAAATCAACTTTGGTAACTGTCAATGACTATGTTCATCAGATATTAACAACGACTTTTTTCAAGCCTTTTGAAAAAAACGAAGAGTTTTTTTACTTCACTGATGAAGAAGATGTGAGCCACAACGCCGCTTATCAGTCCTGTTTAAAGATTTTTGACAACCCCGACTTGCTGTCTGAAGAAGCAGGTGTTTTGACCCAACGTTTGTATGATTTTTCAACAGAGCCTAAGATGAAAGGTGGTGAGTTTTTCATTGCTTTATTCGATAGCGTTGTTTTGGAAGGGGAAACGATGCCCGCGATTGGCATCTTCAAAATTGTGCAAAAAGACCCCTATTTGAAGGTTGAAAAAACGACAGAAACCTTTGCATTACAGGTCGGCGAAGGCATCGGAACGGGCAAATTGGCAATGGCTGCCTTGATTTTTGGCATAGACGAAGCAGAAGGCTATCGCATCATGGTAACTGACAATATATCGAAAAAAGACACCCCCTCAGTATGGTTGTCCAAATTTTTGGTTGTCAAACCCATTGAAGACAATTATTTCAACACACGTCATTATATGAATCTGGCGAGTGAGTTCATCACGGAAAAAGCCCCTGCAAAATTCGGTCTCGACAAAACGGATACAATTGATTTGCTCAATCGGTCGGCTTTGTATTTCAAGGAAAATGACAGTTTTGAAATTGAGGATTTTACGAATACGCTCTTTCCCGAAGCAGAGCAGCAAGAGGTTTTCAAGGAATTTAAAGAAGAATACACCCAAATGTCTGAAGCACCGCTCTCTGACCAATTCGATATCAGCAAACAAGCCATGCGCAAATCAAGTAAAATGTTTAAAAAAGTCATCAAACTCGATGATAATTTCCACATTTACGTCCATGGTCGCCGCGAATTGATTGAACGGGGCTTTGATGAAGAAAAAGGACAAACTTTTTATAAAATATTTTTTGACCAAGAGGAATAAATCAAGCATTTTTTTAGAGAAAAACAAACGAAAAACGACGGTGAAGTGCTCAACTTCATCGTCGTTTTTTATTTATTTAAAAATTAAGTGATATTTAAGTGCATCTAAGTGCCTTTTAATTGATTTTTTATTATCATTTAACTGACTGCTAAGTGCAGCCCTGCGATGTTTGCACTGTGGTTCGAGAGAAAAAAGTTTCTCAAAATAGTTTAAAATTTTATTTCAAAAAATCATTTATTACATAAACCGCCAAAGTATAAAGCCAGTAAAAAGCATCTCGAACCTGTTGGCGTTGTATGGAGGCAAATTAAATATTTATTATCATGGCACTTGAATTAGTTCTCCCAGGTGGAGCGGTTACCAACCCAGTTACAAACTGTTACGAAGTCCAAACAGGCGGACCTGCAGTTGTGAATCCTACAATTGTGGATAGGTCAAACGATTTTCAAATTGTTGCAAGTTGGAACACATCTGGACTCTATTTTGCATCACTTAATCCAGCTTTTACCTGGGAAGGTGAAGCCATTTTTGAACAAATGGGTCTTGGTGAATTTGGCGGTGGTCCTTTTACTGCCACAACACCGTACATTCAAACTTCAGCTCTGCAGAATTACAGTTTGACAATAAACATTTTACCAGGACAAGTTCCTGTGGGTGTTTATCGCGTCATTTTGAAAGTACGTTTTGTCATGTCAGGGACTACGACAACAATCTGTGGGTTTGACGATTTGGGTTTAGTTGAGTTTTACAACTAAAAGTTGATTTTTGAGGATATTCAAAGAAAGTATCTATTCGACGATTTTCTTTAAGATTGACTCAAAGAAAGCAGAAAAAGCAGCTCGTCAGCTCGGTCGGGCTGCTTTTCTCTTTTATGTTTAAACAAAATTTTTCCACCATAAAACTTTTAAAAAAATGAGCCAAACGCATAAAGCCGATGACTACAATCTCGCGCAACCGTCGCGCTCAGGTCAGGCTGGTTTTGAATCGTTTAAAAACGAAAAAGACGGTCGTTATTATTTTTATTTCAACGATGCCAAAGGTGTCGCACTGTTGTTCAGTCAAGCCTATCGGCGCGAAGCAGACTGCGACAAAGGTATTTCATCAGTCATTAAACATGCTGCTGTTGAAAAGCATTTTGAGCAGCAAAATACTGAGGGGGGGTGTTTTTTCATTCTTTTTGCTTCGAATAAGCAACAAATAGCACGCAGTCGGGTGTTTAAAACTGTTGCGGAATTGGAGAAACAGCGTTCGTATTTCATACAAAATTTGTCGTTGCAAACAGAAGTTGAAGCGCGACCTCTTGAACTTCAAAAAGCAGACACCAAAACAAGTGAGCCTGGGCTTGATGTGAAGGCATTGACAAATGAAAACGCTGAATTGAAAAGAAAAATTAAAGAATTAGAAGGGCAATTGCAAAAAGCCCCCCCCTCAGTATTGGAAGAAACAACGCTATCTGAAGAAATGCTGCGACAAATTTTTCGCATTGAAATTTATAAAAATGCTTCTTCTGAACGGTTACATGGACAAATTGTGCATCCTTTTTCAAAGGAAACGCAGACTTTCAATGGGCTTGACATGAAAACAATAGGCACGTTCATGTCAGACAAAATTAAAATGGATGAAGCTGTTGTGCCGCAATCTGCCAAGGACAAGAGTGCTTTGCCAAAGCCGACGCAAGCCCTTACGCCCGTTTCGGTGCTTAATTTGAGCAATCAATCAACTGTTTTGCAACACAATCAGCCTTTTGCCTTAATCATTCATCCGCAGCAGTATGAGCGCAATGATACGGTAATCGGTCAACCGATTGCGATTGATGTCCGAGTTTTTAACCTCGACAACCGTGAGAAGTATAAATTATTGGAAAAAAGGGACAGTCTTGTTTTTGTTAAAGATTTGAACAAACAAGAAGTGGGCTTGCGCGTCGAGCCTTTAGTACTTTCAACTGGTAGTTATCGTTTGAGCCTAAATGTTCAAGTTTTATCTGGCGATAATCCATTGATAGACAGCGAAATAGCGCAATGGCAAGGCGGCGTTATTGTTCAGGTCTATTGAAAACGGACGGTTAATTCATCCGATGATAGGATACCATCGGATGAACCTGACCGACATCATCTCAATTCGGATTGTACAAATCTGGTTGCAAGCCAACGGGAATGTGCATACCTGAATGTTTGTAACGAAAGTTTTTACCCTCATTTACTTTAGGTGCAATCATTTCACCTGTTTTGTAGTTCATGCGCCGCACATAGTCGGGACATTTAGGACATTTAAAAGTAATCCAGTCGCCGTCGCGCTCTGCGACGCATTGATGTGTTTCTTCGTTATTCGAAGTATTCCAATTTAACATTTTTATACTTATTTTAATTATGAATGAATTGTATCTATTTTAATAACGAATGAGTTATAATTGTTTTAATTAACGTGAGTTCGGAGATTATACAATAATACTATCACGCACTGTTTCTCGCTTTGCTCGAAAGACGTACGAGTAAAAAATCTATTGGGGCGGATGTGTTTTTGATAGAAAAATT
>JAYTUR010000837.1:0-1063 GCA_043744475.1 Saprospiraceae bacterium
TTCCTTCGTACGCTACGGCGTTCCTTCGTATAATACGGTGTGTCTTTGTACGCTACGACGTTCCTTCGTACGCTACGGCGTTCCTCCGTACGCTACGAAGCTCTAAAATCTGTTAGAAAAGACGGGAAAAACAATATTTTAAAAAAATATTCTCGGCGAGGTTACCATTTTCACGAAGTTGTACCGAATAATGCCCAAAAGTGTAACACATTTTTTAAAAGAATACATCTATGTTTGCCCTTGTAAACAATTGACACAGTGCCTTAACAAATTAGATTAACAAACGGCGGCGCTGGTGTCCCGAAAATATCGGACTACCCACTATCTTTTGGGTTTCCGACCCCTGCAACAATTCATATTTTACATCAAAAAATAAACATACAATTATGAGCAAATACCGCATTTGGGAACAGCATGGTTTAAATTACATCACATTAACAGTGGTCGGTTGGATAGACATATTCACAAGACAGCGTTATCGAGATATTGTGATAGAAAGTTTACGCTATTGTCAGCAGCATAAAGGCTTGCATATTGTGGGTTATGTGATAATGTCCAATCATATCCACATGGTGGTTTATACTGAGGGGTATGCCTTGAGCGATGTGTTGCGCGATTTCAAGAAATTTACAGCGACCCAAATCTTGAAAAGCATCGAAACAGAGCCAGAAAGTCGGCGCGAATGGTTGTTGTATCTGTTTAAGTTTTATGCCAAACACAAAACCGACAATCGGCAATACCAGTTTTGGCAACAAGACAATCATCCGATAGCGTTGTGGACATTGGAGGTCATTTGGCAGAAATTGACGTATATTCATTTGAATCCTGTACGTGCGGGCATTGTGGAGGTGGCATGGGACTATTTGTATAGCAGTGCGCGAGATTATTATAAGCATCAAAAAGGATTTTTGGACGTTGAAATAGCCGAACCACTTCGCCCGATTCGCCCGACGGGTTATTACTGAGGGGGTGTGGTTACAGGGGTCAGAGACCCCGTAAGATAGTGGGTGGTCGGTTAAAAACCGACACCAGCGCCGCCGTTCGTTTGTTTGGGTGTTGGTGG
>JAYTUR010000838.1:0-4170 GCA_043744475.1 Saprospiraceae bacterium
CAATGTTTTTTCGATTGGCGAAAATCTGAAAGCGATTCACTGTGTCCCATATATACGTTTTAAGATTGACTTCTCGGAAATCGTCGCTGACAACACCTCGTTCTATACGGTTGAGGTTCAGCATATCCATCACGAGATAGTGCATCCGTTCAGCAGAAGCTTTCATATTGACAAGCAGTTTTTTCTGCATGTGAGTCAAGTTTGCACCAGTTTTTTGAAGCAATTCAACGGACATCGAAATAGCCGTTATCGGATTTTGCAAGTCATGCGAAGCCATACCAATGAAACGGGTTTTGTCTTGATTGGCTTGAAAAAGGGCTTCTGATGTTTTACGCAATGTCTCTTCCAGTTTTTTCTTTTCTGTTATATCCCAAATGACCGTCCGTGTTGACAAAAACTGCTTGTTTTCATCATAAATGACTGAAGTATTGAGTAAAACGGGAAAGGTTGAACCGTCTTTTCGCTTTAGATAAATTTCAATATTTTCATGAAAACTTTGTTGTTTAAGCAACTCAAATTGCGCTTCAAAACGCGCACTATCTGCATCTTTAAATAGCATTCTTACATTCATTTTACCTTCCACCTCCTCTCTCGAATAGCCCAACCACTTCAAATGAATGTTGTTAATACGCGTAATCAGCCCTGTTTTATCAATAGAATGATAGCCAACAGGTGCATTATCGTACAAATCTTGGACATCAATAAGGGTTTTAGAAAGGAGTATATTTTCAGAATGTGTCATTTTTCGCATGGTTTTGATGACATGAAAGGTAAAGATAAACGATGCGCTGCTATTCAGTAGCAATAGAAACCACCTTTGTCGTCCACGCTTGTGGTTTATCAGAAAATAGAACTTTTGTTTTGTCCCAAGTTTTTCCAAATAATTCGGAATCTCTGTAAGCGTTTAAAGCGACTTCATCGTCCCAAAAACTAAGTGTAAAAAATATATTGGGCGTTCTTTCATCACGCAACAATTCAAGATGATTACAACCGCTTCTTTGACGAATCAGATGTTTAGAATCTTCAAAAATGTTCAAAAAATCATCCGTTTTGTCCGACTGAAAGGTGAGTTTGACGAGTCGTTTTATCATAGAAAATGATGAATTATAAATGATGAATCATAAAAAGCATTGTGCTTCAATCGTTTAATATTCAAAATTTAATGGAAGTCAATTTGAATAGTATCTTCAATTTTCAATCCAAACATCTCCGCAGCTTTACCCATATTGATAGCGACTTCAAGATAATCGGAGTTGAAAAGGCAGAGCGTTTCACCAATAGCTACATCATTATAATGTTTAGAAAGCCCTAAAATAGGGTCATGTCGCTTAAAAAACAATTGAAAAGGGCGACCACGACCGACTTTTTCGAATAAATCACGCGTTATGTTACTCACAATGTTGTCATAATGGTCAACATAAATGACCGCACCGCGTATTTGAGAAGGTGCGATAACAGGTTGAAACGTGATGCGCTGTAAAATATCTTTCGTGGATTGCCCCAATGTACTGAGGGGGGCATTTGATGCCAATTGACCGACCGCAGAAGCGAGTGCTTCGCGCACGTGTTCAAAATTAAGTCCAATAAAAGGGATTTCAACAATCTCTATAATGTGCGCTTGTTCAATTATTTTTGGAAAAACGAGGGTAAAAATACCATTGTCGGGACCAATAAAAATGTGCTTTTCGTGTTTAAAGACTAAAAAACGACCCCGTTCACCGCCAAAGTTATTAGTACTGACAATATGAATTGTCCCTTCAGGAAAGGCTGCCCAAGCGTTTTTGAGGACAAAAGCGGCTTGAACAATGTCGTGATGCTTGATTTGATGGGAAATATCAACAATGTTCAATGACCGATACCGCGACAACATAGCCCCTTTGAGGACGGGCACGTAGTAGTCTTGTAAACCAAAATCTGTTGTGAGCGTTACGATTTGCATCAGGAACTTTTAGGTGTTGTTTTAAGTTTTGTATATGCTTTCTAATATCATGCCGTTATTAAAGTCAATTTTGGCACAAAAATAAAGTAGTCTTGTGGTAAAAAGGCTACTTTTGTTAATTAAATTGATAAATCAAATTCGACCCCTCAGTATAAGGGATAACATTTTGGCTTAGAATTTGATTCAAAAAGATTAAATTTGTGTTTTTCAAGGCATTATAAATAGTTTATTTTAAACATTTCAATTACGTTAAAGAGGTAAATTTTTGAGCGAAATTATTTTAACCATTAGTGGCGTTGACTTATTAGCCCTTTTCGGCGAAAACAACGCCAAACTGAATCTCGTCCGCAAGGCTTTTCCTGATGTGACCATTACGTCACGTGGTTCAAACCTAAAAATCAAAGGCGAAAAGACGCATGAGACGCAAGCCGTCAAAGACATCGTCGAAAAAATGGTTCGGATGCTCCGAGACCATAAAGAACTGTCTGTTCATACGGTCGAAGACATTTTGGCGGGTGAAAATCCACATGATGTGCGCTTGTCGCAATCCAGCGTCGGCAATTCAACCATTGTGCACGGCAAAGATGGCACACCAATACGGGCAAAAACCCGCAATCAGAAGAAACTCGTGGATGCCATTGAAGCCAACGACATCGTTTTTGCTGTCGGTCCCGCGGGTACTGGTAAGACCTACACTGCCGTGGCTATGGCTGTACGTGCGCTGAAAAATCGGACGGTCAAAAAAATCATTTTAACACGTCCAGCTGTCGAAGCAGGTGAAAACTTAGGTTTTTTGCCTGGCGATTTGAAAGATAAAGTTGACCCATACTTGCGTCCGCTTTATGATGCACTCGACGATATGTTCCCTGCGGATAAACTCGCGCAATTTATGACGAATCGCGTCATCGAAATCGCACCGTTGGCTTTTATGCGTGGACGAACCTTGAACGATGCGTTTATCATACTTGACGAGGCACAAAACTCGACACCGCAGCAGATGAAAATGTTCCTCACACGTCTTGGCCCCACTGCCAAATGCGTTGTGACAGGTGACTTAACGCAAATTGACTTGCCATGGAATGTCAAATCGGGTTTGCGTCAAAGTATCGAAATCCTACAAGGCATTGAAGGCATTGCACAAATCAAGTTGACAATCGAAGACGTTGTCCGTCACCGCCTCGTAAAAGAAATCATCAAGGCTTATGACTATGATGATGAACTGCGAAAAGCGATGAAAGAAGCCGAAAAAAATGGCAAAACCCTTGATGTAAAGCCTGTTGACCCCGTTGTAGCTGTTGAATCTGTTGTACCACCCGTTGTTGAAATACCGACAAATGGCTCTGAATCAAAGATTTAAATAAAACAAACAATCAAACGGTAAGAGGCTCCCTCAGTAAAAATGAGGTTTTGTCTTTACCGTTTGTTTTTTTTCTAATTTTGCACTATGAAAATCGCTGCCCAAATTCTTTCCATTATTGCACATCCATTATTGATGCTGACTTATATGCTGCTTTTGCTGCTTTTGGTCAATCCTTACTTGTTTGGCGTTAACAGCATAAGTGATTTAGAGAGTAAAAAACTGATTCTTTCGGTCTTTTTCACCTCCTTTTTGTTGCCCGCCATTGCCATCTTTTTGATGCGCAAATTAGACCTTATTTCAAGTATAGATATGCGCGACAAAAAAGATAGGATTGGGCCGTTCATCGTCACAGGCATATTTTATTTATGGGTTTTTCAAAACGTTTTACGCAATAACGATATGCCAACGGCTTTCCTCATCGCCGTTTTAGGCACTACGGTTGGGCTATTTCTCTGTTTTTTGATTAATTTATTCTTTAAAATCAGTCTTCATGCCTCAGGTATTGGCGGATTCATCGGTATCGTTTTAATAACGATGTGGCTATATAGTTATGGTACTTTCGAGATGTGGTTACCTTTTATCGGTTCGTGTAGCATCAGTATCAATTTGGTTTTGATGCTCAGTTTACTCGTAGCAGGTTTGATTGGAACGGCACGTTTGGGGCTTGGCGCGCATACGTCCAGAGAATTGTATGCAGGGTTTGCATTAGGGCTTTTGTGCCAATTTATTGCCTTAAAAATTTTAATTTGAAAAACTTTAGAAGCTGTTTCTAAAGGGATATGTCAATATGCTTATTAACGTGAGTTCGGAGATACAATCACGCCCTGTTTCTCGCTTCGCTCGAAAGGCGTACGAGTAAGAAATCTATTGG
>JAYTUR010000839.1:0-4170 GCA_043744475.1 Saprospiraceae bacterium
GTTTATCGCCGTCGTTGTCGAGTTGAAAATGCCAATGAAAGAGTGCATCGCTTTGTGACGGCTTGTCGTCGCGTTTAGGATTGAGGGCAATTTGTTCTATTGGCAGTTCTAAAAATGCCTTTTTGAAAATCGCATTTGTCGCAAAAACAATATCGGGACGGCTGCGCCACGAGTCTTTCAAAATATCCTCTTCTTTGATGCCCACGTGTTCTAAAATGGCTTGCATGAGGCGTGGTTCTGCGCCTCTGAAACCATAAATGCTTTGTTTGGGGTCGCCTACCCATATCGAATGTTTGGCAATTTTTGATAATTTGAGAAAGACATCAAGTTGAATGGGGCTGGTGTCTTGAAATTCGTCCACCATCAACAAATCCAATTCGTCTTTTAGGACCGCAATTACTGAGGGGTCTTCCAAAAGTCCACGCACCAAGACTTCCATATCGGTATAATCAATCAAAGCACGTTGCTTTTTGAAGCGGTCAAATTCAGAAATAGCTTCGGCGGCAATGTCGAAAATTGTAAAAATAAAATCACGTATATCTTGTTGAAATTCAGGAAATTGAACGTGCGTTTTACAAAAATTAACAATGTCTTCAACGTGTGCTTTGCTTTTAGCCCCCATTTTTATTTTGGTCAATTTTACCCAATTATACCAATGCAAAGAGCGACGTGAACGGAGGTCATTGCGGAGCAATTTGAGTTCGCCGATGCCGTCTTTTGTTACTTTTGTTTCGTCGGGACTGTTTTCGAGATTGGAAATCGTCTCTTCCAAAAGAGTTAAAAGATGAGCGTTATAGTCGCTCGTTTCTGAAAAGATTGCTTCGTTCCTCGCAATGACTTGATTTGAGTCAACAACTAAAAACTGTTTAAAACTTTCAAAAGACTTAATTTTACTCTCTTCCAAAACAGCCAATGAAAAAGCATTGGCACGCGCCACGTCAACGATTTCACGAACGTTTTTACGCCAATCATACGCCCCTTTTTTAGTCATACCGAGTTTATCACACAGGTCATTCATGCGATTGACTCTATCAAAAGTCATAATTTGAGACAAAGAGAGATTGAAAAAAATCTGTTGGTCTTCGTCCGCCATAATATCCACTTGTGGCGAAACACCCGCTTCAAAGGCAAAACGTTTCAATAATTTAACGCCTAAACCATGCACTGTCCCGATGAGGGCATTCGAGAGGTCATTTGCCTGTTCTGTCAAGCCTTCTTCAAGGAGTTTGGTGCTCACCCGTTCGTGCAATTCAGCCGCCGCTTTTGAAGTAAAAGTCGTGGCGATGATACCCGATGCCCTTGTGCCACCCCTCAGTAATTTGACCATATCTTGGGTCAATCGGTATGTTTTGCCACTGCCTGCACCCGCAGAGATGATTTGAATCGCCATAGTGATTGGGTTTTTAAACGGCGGTAAAGTTACGTTTTTGAGGAAAATAAGGGCAATAAATGTTTTATTTGTTTTAACGAAAAATAATTATTTTGTTTTAAAAAGGAGGTAAATGGCTTTCCTTTTCAAGAATACCTAAGCCAAACAGTGCAAAATCGTACTTAACAGGGTCATCAGCATCAAATTGACGCAGATTTTCGGTCAATTCTAAAACGGCTTGCCAATCGGTTTTGGGTCTTGTCAAAAGCCCTAAGCGTCGGGCTTGACGATCAGCGTGGACATCTAGAGGCATGAGCAGTTGGGCGGGTTTGATGTTTTTCCATAAACCAAAATCCACACCTTGTTCGTCGTGCCGCACCATCCAACGTAGGAACATACAGAGTCGTTTGCAAGTGCTTTTAGAGGCGGGTGTTGCGATGTGCTTTTTTGTGCGAGACGGGGCAACTGCTGAACTGAAAAACTCGTTGTGAAAACCAATAAGGGCATCGGATACTGAGGGGGTATCTTTTGTGATGTGTTTTGAAAAGGCGAACTCTAAGGAGTCGTTTTCTTTGTAAAAAAGCTGTAAATATTCGATAAAGTAGAGTGTATCCGTAGGCTGAAAGGTGCGGTGCTTGAAATCGAGGAATCGTTCACGGTCTTTTTCGAGGTGATTGACGATGAAATCGTGGGGTGCATTGTCCATCAAATCGAACAAACGAGTGGCACTGTTGATGATTGTTTTGCGCTGTCCCCATGCCAACATCGCTGTCCAAAAGGCAGTAATTTCAATGTCTTGCAATTTAGAAAAACGATGTGGAATACCAATTGGGTCGTTTTCAATAAAGGTTGGTATGTTAAATTTACGATAACAATCGTCCAAATAGGCTTGTAAATTATTGGTCATTCAAATTTTTTTTTACTTTTGAGCAGCCATCACATAAAAATGTCCGTTTTTTTCAAAAATTTCATCAAAAAAATATGACTGCAACGTTAACTTATACCCTTATTCTGGCGGCAATTTTAGTTGTCAAAAGGCTACTTGATTCTTCTAACGATAAAAATTTAAAGACTTTTCCTTGATTGGTTATTGGTGTATTGGTTTTACCTTTGAAATCCTACATAAAACAGATTTACAGTCACTCACTGTTTCTCCCTACGCTCGAAAAGCGTAGGGAGAAACAGTGAGTGACGGATATTTAAGGGGTTTTGTTTTTGTAGGAAAACCCAATAACCAATACCTACCTCAGGCTTCCCACATTTTTTCCCCCCTCAGTATCTATGTCATTTTCTTCGATGGGTTGTTTCAAAATGATGTTATCAATCAATCTGACATCATCTACCCAAACGGCAACGAGGGCAACGGCATAATCCGTTTCTTCAAAAAGTTGAATGGGCAATAAGGTGCGACCATCAACGATTTCTAAATATTCGACTTTAAACTGCGGTTCTGTTTTCAGTTTTGACAAAGCTAGTCGTTGTATTTCAGGAGGGTTGTATTCGCCGACCCTTTCAGCAGCTTCTGCCAATACACGATAAATTAAGGTCACTTTTGACCGATTTTCAGGCGAAATGCGGGTATTTCGGCTGGATATGGCTAAACCATCTGGCTCCCTTTGTATGGGACAGGCAACCAATTCTGTTTCAGATTTCATCAATTCCAACATACGCATAACGATAGCAGCTTGTTGGAAATCTTTTTGACCCATATACAAACGATTGGGTTTGACGATTTCGAGCAGACGATAAACGACTTGAGCCATACCTTCAAAATGACCTGGGCGAAAAATACCTTCTAAAACGCGGTCAAGTTTGCCAAAATTAAATTTTACTGAGGGGGTCACTCCGTCGGGATAAATCTGTTCACTATCGGGCATAAAAAGGATATCACACCCTGATTCAGCGAGCATTTCTATGTCTCGTTCAGGTGTTCGAGGATATTTTGCTAAATCATCGGTATTATTAAACTGTGTTGGGTTGACAAAAATACTGGCAACAGTGATATCGCAGTCTGTACGAGAACGGTTTATCAATGAGATATGTCCAGAATGCAATGCACCCATTGTTGGCACAAAACCTATTTGTAAGTCATTGTTTTTTAATGAATTAAGATATTTTTGTAAATCGGAAACACGTTTAAAAAGCAGCATTGTTAAGATATTGAGATATTAAGAAAATTAAATACTCATGTATGAGCGTGTACGAAATCGTCTTTGTGTATTTAGTTGAGTGTGGATATAAGTTTTTGTTTTTTGTACTTAAATGCGAAGTATAAGAAAATTGATATTACTCACTGTTTCTCGGAAAGCAAAAAATGCGGGCTATAAAAGTACAGCGACTCCAATAGAATTAACTCTTGTACGTTTTTTTGTTTGTAAAAAAATAGTGAGTAACATCATTTGTCCTGTTCCGCATAGTTAGGTAGCAATTTTCACAATAAAAAGGTACTGCTAATTATGCTTTTTGGGTAAAAGTATTTATGAGGGCAAAGATATTTGTTTTTTAGAATTCCTTGTTTTTTATGCTTTTTAAAAGGAAACAATGTTGGTGTTTTAAAATTTGGCTATAAATCGGGAAATAATTTGTAACTTTGCAGCAAAATTTTAAAAAAAAGATTTCACAGAAATCATACGTTCAATAAAGCAGCGTTTTTAAGGGTAAACGACTAAAATCAGCCTAAAGAAAATCGTCAGAACGTCTATTCTACATTATTTTATCAAAACCATATCGGCTCGATGATACCAGTAAAAAAGAAAATTCTTCTTATCACGCAGGAAATGGAACCTTATACAGGACTTTCC
>JAYTUR010000840.1:0-4166 GCA_043744475.1 Saprospiraceae bacterium
CTCAACCCAATAGATTTCTTACGCGTACGCCTTTCGAGCGAAGCAAGAAACAGTGCGTGATTGTATCTCCGAACTCACGTTATTTTAGAAAAATATCAAAAATTTTAGAAATAGTAATCTAAACGTTTTGTAAACTTCAAAAGTTTCTTTGAATTGAAATGCAAGCGTCAAAAACGCGTTCTTAACTCAACACACTCTAATACAATATTCTATGACACAATAGCCAATATCTCTTTAAGTTTCATACCTTTGCTCATCAACTTTCCATATTTAACACATATTAATGTATGAAAAAGATGAACGGCCCCCTCAGTATAAATTGGCAAAAAGGAGGCATTATAAAAACAGAACAAGATGGACAAACAATCATCAAACAGGCAATAATGGCTGTTGTGCTTTGTTTTCTATGTGTTTGGATAAATGCTTGTGGCAAAAATGAAACAGAAACCTTGCCTGATTTAGCCAAAGATTATTTCCCTTTGCAAATCGGAAAAACGCTCATTTACGATATTGACACCGTTATTTATGACCCTCAACCGGGTAATACTGTGAAAATTGATACTTTTCGTTGGCAAGTTAAAGAGGCTTTTATTGATACATTCAAGGATATTACAGGACTTCTGACTTATAAAATTGAACGCAGTGAACGCCTTCGTGGCAGTACAGCCAATTATGAAGTAAAAAAAATCTTTACGGCAGCTTTGTCCAATAATGAGGCTTTAAGAACGGAGGATAATTTAAAATTTATCAAATTTCCACGTTTTTTTGGAGAACGTACCACTTGGGACGGCAATGTTTATTGCGACCAATCCCTCATCATTGAAGTAGCGGGTGAACGGATGGGTTTGTTCTCAAAAAAATGGAATTATGAAGTGTTGACTTTTGGCAAAGCGGAAAAAATCGGCACAAAAGACTTTGCCGATGTCCTAACAGTTAGAGCGCAAAGTGATACCCGTATTTTGACGGAAAAACGCTATAGTTTAGAAAAATATGCTAAGGGTATAGGCTTGGTTTACAAAGAACAACACATATTAGATACCCAAAAATTGGATGCAACTATCGTATGGGAAAAGAAAGCAGAACGCGGCTATATTGTTAAACAAACTATTGTAAGCTTTCAATGACCCCCTCAGTATTTTTCACGTTTTGAGTGTCGAGTTTTGAGTAAAAAAATCGAAGCTCAAAATAACTTAGTTTAATTGTTAAATTTATACAAACGATAAGTAATAGCCAACTCAATTGTTTGATTGTCAACGTATTAAAGATTACTTATTCATCAATCATTATTTTATCATGGCTGATTTTAAATCTGAATCCTCTCTACTGCAACCCACCGAATGGTCTGTGCGGTCAGACAAACACGACCTTTGGGCAAGACGGATGTGGCGCATATTTTATGGCGGTTTGACTGGTTTATTTCTTTCCATCATTACTTTTTCATTCCTGACACCATCGTTCAAGAAATTAGAAGACCCCTCTCTAAACTTAGCATCAGAAGTGTTGGCAGGAAATGACACGACTGTGATAGGACGTATATATGTGCAGAATCGCGCACCTGTTACCTTCAATCAATTGCCCAAACATCTGATTCAAGCCTTGATTTCGACGGAAGACAAACGCTTTTATGACCATGCAGGTATTGACCCAGAAGCCTTAGCGCGTGTAGTAAAAGGTGTATTTTTAGGGCAACATCAAGGCGGTGGTTCTACTTTGACCATGCAATTGGCAAAATTGCTGTACAGCGACCGTGATTTCAAGGACATGAATTTTATGGAAAAAGCTTTTGGTTATTACTATCGAAAGTTGAGCGAAATGATAACAGCCGTCAAATTGGAACGTGCTTATACCAAAGAAGAAATTTTGACTATGTACCTAAATACTTACGATTTTGGCTATAATGCGCCTGGTATTCGCGCAGCATCAGAAGTTTATTTCGCAAAATCACCCGAACATTTGTCGCTTGAAGAAGCGGCTACTTTTGTTGCGATGTGTAATAATTCATCATTGTTCAACCCTGTTCGCCGCAACGAAAAAACCCGCCAAAGACGTAATTTGGTACTTGACCGGACGCAAGATGCTGGTTTTATCAAAAAAGCGACTTGCGAAGCAGCTAAAAAAACGCCACTTGATGTGTCCCGATTCAAAACCCAATCGCATAACGACGGCATGGCAACCTATTTCCGCACGGCTTTAGGTGAAGATGTCAAACGCATTTTGAAAGAAAAGGGCATCACTAAATCCGATGGTTCAAGTTATGATGTCTATCGCGACGGTTTGAAAATTTACACAACCATTGACCCTCAAATGCAGCAAATGGCGGAAGAAGCTTTGCAGGAACACATGAGTGCCTTACAAGCTAAATACTTTCGTGTTTGGCGCGGCAAAGACCCGTGGACGTATAAAGACGCAGAAACCACGGATGACCAGATTCGCATTCGCCTCGCGACGCTTGATGCGCAAATTCGGAACTCCGACCGATACCAATTACTGAGGGATAAGATTTTAGACGATGTTGTAGAAAAAATTGAAAGCGGATTTGATGGATTTACGCTCATGGATTCTGATATCATAAATATACTGCGTGAAGAAATTAAAAAAGGACATATAGATAATCTCTTGAAAACCAATAGTATTACTTCGACACGTGCAGGTATTTTACGCCAAATTATGTCAAGCACTAATTGGAAAGAGTTGCGTGTGCGTTGGAACGCGCTGCAGGCACAAGTAAAATCTGATTTCAATAAGCCTGTAAAAATGAAGGTTTTTGCTTACACGTCAACGGGTGATAGAGATACTACGATGTCGCCACTTGACTCCATTCGTTACCACAAAATGCATATGCAATTGGGTTCAATAGGTGTTGACCCGACGACAGGTTACGTGAAATTTTGGATAGGCGGCATTGGTCACAAATATTTCCAATATGACCACGTGCGTTCTGATAGACAAGTGGGCTCGACTTTTAAACCTTTTGTTTACTCTGCGGCGGTTGATTTGGGTATTTCTCCGTGCAAAACTGTTCATGATGTTGCACAAACTATTGCTGTCGGTGAAGGTAGTTTTGGGCTGTCAAGTTCATGGACACCTCGAAATTCAGGCGGCTATTCAGGTCAATATTTGACCTTGTGGGATGCCTTGAAAGAATCAAAAAATACAGCTTCAGTTGCCCTTTTAAAAGAAATGGGTTCAACTACGCGCATTAGAGAAATCGTTAATGAGTTGGGTATTCCTGTTGATGCTACTTTTAGCAATGGGCAGTTACGTGTACCGCGTAATCCAGCGATTGTACTTGGTGCAGTTGATTTACAAGTCATTGAAATGACGGGTGCTTATTCCGCATTTGCTAATCAAGGCATGTTTGTCAAACCTTTATATATACGTAAAATTACGGATAAAGGTGGACGTGTTCTCTATCAAGGTATTCCAGAAACGCGTCAAGCATTGCCTAAAAATGTAGCTTATGTCATTCAGAAAATGTTGAAATACAATATCAAAGCTGCGCCAGGTGTCAATAATCTTAAATCTGATGTCGGTGGTAAAACAGGTACAACCAACGATTATCGTGATGGTTGGTTCATGGGTATTGCACCCCGTTTGGTTGTCGGCACTTGGGTTGGCGGCGAAGATCAATGGATTCGTTTTTTGACAATCGCTGACGGGCAAGGTTCTGCAATGGCACGCCCTTTTTATTCGAAATTTATGACTAAATTGGAAAATGCCAACTTAGCATCTTATGACCCGAAAGTCCGTTTTCCAGAACCAGAAGGCAATTTGGGCATTGTATTAGACTGTTCTCAATATCAAGAAGTTAGTCCTTCGGGCATTCCGATGGAATCTGTGCCTTCAGAATTTAATTCGAACCGTTTTCAAGATGAAGAACAATCTTCAAGGACACCTGTGTCTAATACACCAGCAAAAGCACCGATTGCACCACAACCTAAGAAAAAACCCAAAACCGTTGACGACGGTTTTGGCGGTTAAATACTGAGGGGGAATTTTTCAGATAAAATATTGATTTTAAATAAGTTACAACTTGAGTAAAGTTTCCTAAACTTATAAAGGGCTTTCTTATAAAAATAGAATATAGCTACTCACTGTTTTTTGCTTCGCAAAAAAGACGTGCGTTGAGAAAAATCTATTAGAGCGAAGTTCATTTTCAAGAAAAA
>JAYTUR010000841.1:0-4166 GCA_043744475.1 Saprospiraceae bacterium
CGAAGTTAATTTTGAATCGTAAAACGATTCAAAATTAACTTCGGTCTAAAAAAAAACTTCAAAGCACGCATTTCGAGCGAAGCGAGAAACAGTCAGTATCTTGTCCCTTGCGTAACATCAGTTATTGAAAACAATTTTACACGTTGTTAAACGGAATAAATTCCGTGTTACTTAAATCAAAAACACAATGACCATATCTGAAGTTATAAAAATAGAAAACTTAAATGTGGCGGCTGCGGCTCGACCATCAAAAAAAACGCTCAAAAATTTAATGGTGTTGAAAATGTAGCGATTGACTTCGATAAAGACGAAGTTTCTGTCGCCCATACAGGGGGTTAATCGGCTCGCTTTGACAACTGCTTTGAAGAAATTGGGCTATCCTGAATTGGGTACAACGGCAGGTTTGGGCGCATTAGCGGCGACTGCCAAATCTTATGTGAGTTGCGCGATTGGCCGCATGAGTGACACCGAAACTAACTAAAAGAGGTGTTTTGATTTATACATAATTATTTTTTTGGTTGTATTTTTGGAAATGGCTGTCATGTTAGGATAGCCTTTTCTTTTAATTCACTGCTCTACCCTTTCCGATAGTCCGAAGGCTTAACATTCATCTTCTTTTTAAAAATACGCGAAAAGTAAAATTCGGATTCAAAACCTGCTTCATTGGCAACTTCTGACACCAAAAGGGTGGTTTCTCTAAGCATTAGCGCAGCTTTTTCAATTTTTAAATTCAAATGATATTGACCTGGTGAGATGCCCATGATGTCTTTGAATGCCTTGCGAAACCACACGTAACTTACATTTTGTTCAGAAGCCAATTTTTCTAAATCAAGATTATCAGACCAATTTTGATGTATTTTGTAGCGCGCAGCCCTAATGATTTGCTCTTGTCGGGTGCGTGATTTTTCGGTCATCAAAGCAGAAGCATACACCAAACCCAACAACTGAATGACCAAACAAGACGAAATTTGGGTGTAAGCCACACCTTCATATTTAACGGTATCAATCAGACGTATAAATATGTTTAGAAATTCGGTATTAAAACCCATATTCAAAACAGGGTTTTGAGCATCAAAACAGTCTTGTCGCATCAAATATTCAGCATAATGACCGTCAAAACCCACCCAGAACTCTTCCCAACCTGTATTGTCCAAAGGCTTGTAGCGATGCCACACGTCTGGAAAAAGCAGAAAAAGTGTACCGCCTTCAACAACAATGGGTTCTGCATTTTCCATTTCAAAAATACCTTTCCCATTTGAAATATAAACCATTTGAAATTCTTTAAGCCGCCGCCCACGTTCCCAATTGAAATAATGAGAGACTGGATGCTTAGGGTCAGGGTATTTTTTATGCGGTTCATGCACATAATGACCAACTGTAATGACGTTGACACCCCAACTCGGCTCTGATTCGGCTAATTGATTCAGCTGCTCGTCATTAAAGTATTTACGATAAACATTCATATCAGAAAGTATAAAATAATTGACAAAAGCGATAAGTGTAATATACCACAGTATTAGTTCCTTTGTGAAATAATTGACAAATATAATTTTGATTTTCTAACTTTTTTTAAAAAATTATATTTGTATAGTGTTTTTGGTGAAAAAAATAAAGTGTCCTAACTCTACTTTTTGATAATTTTGATTCAAAAAAGTGGCGTTATACTGAGGGGGTGTATTTTTTGATTTTTTGATTATTTTTGTACCAAAACACCTTATTTAAAATAGTGAAGTGAATTAGCTTTTTCATACATTCTACAAGTTTTGTCGCCAACATTGGCGTTGGCGATTTTTTGAATTTTATTAGCGAATGACACTCATTACACAATTGACAATTAGAAAAATTCGTGTAACTAGAGCAATTCGTGTTAGAAAATATTTTATCATATAAATTTAATTATCAAACAATGACATCACCCGACATGACTACTCAATTTAACCACGTCAGCTACCTTTGGGACGAATCAAAAGCTGCATCATTAGCAGGAGACGAAGTGGCTCTATTCATCTATCGCTCAAATATTTTAGGTGCAGATTTGCGCTTGACGAACTACGGTGGCGGCAATACTTCCGTCAAAATCACCGATAAAGACCCGTTGACTGGCAAAGAGACCGATATTATGTGGATTAAAGGCTCTGGTGGCGATATTGGTACTTTAACAAAATCGGGTTGTGCGGCGCTGTATATCGACCGTTTGCGTAGTCTTGAAAACGTCTATCGTGGCGTAGCGTTTGAGGACGAAATGGTTGAATTATTCAATCATTGCATTTTCGATTTGGCTTCAAAAGCCCCTTCTATTGATACGCCTTTGCATGGTTTTTTGCCATTTAAACACATTGACCATTTACATCCCGACGCAGCCATTGCTATTTGTGCAGCAAAAGATGGTAAAAAAATTACAGAAGAGTTATTCGACGGTGAAATCGGTTGGGTCGAATGGAAACGCCCCGGTTTTGAATTGGGCTTGGAATTGAGGCGCTGTTTAGAAGAAAATGCGGCAAAAGGCATTGCTTTGAAAGGCATTATGCTCGGTTCGCATGGCTTGTTTACGTGGGGAGATACGTCTTATGAAAGTTATATCAATACCTTGGAAGTCATTGAAAAATGTGCCCAATATCTTGAAGACAATTATGGCAAAAAACGCCCTGTGTTTGGTGGTGCAAAAATGGAAAGCCTTGAAAAGGACGCGCGGACAAAACAAGCGGCAAAAATCGCCCCTATACTGAGGGGGTATTGTTCGTCAGAAAAGAAAATGGTGGGTCATTTTACGGACACTGATACGGTTTTGCAGTTTGTCAATTCCAACGATTTGACTCGTTTAGCCCCACTTGGCACATCATGTCCTGACCATTTTTTAAGGACAAAAATTGCGCCTTTGGTTCTCGACCCTTCAAAATTAGATCAAGAAGGCTATTTAGATGCAGTTTTTGCAGAATATCGTGAAGGTTACAAGGCGTACTATAATACGTGTAAACATGCCAATTCTCCTGCGATGCGCGACCCGAACCCTGTTGTTATTTTGTTGCCAGGCGTGGGTATGTTCACTTTTGCAAAGGACAAAACGATGGCACGTTTAGCGTCAGAGTATTATATCAATGCGATAAATGTTATGCGTGGTGCAGAAGCCATTTCTGAATACACGTCATTGCCACGTCAAGAGGCGTTTGATATTGAATACTGGTTGTTAGAAGAAGCTAAATTACAACGTATGCCTAAGCCGAAACCCTTGTCAGGACGTGTTGCATTAGTAACAGGCAGTGCGGGAGGCATCGGTAAAGCAATTGCTAAAAAAATGGCTTCCGAAGGGGCGTGTGTGATTCTAAACGACATCAATACAGAGCGGTTAGAAGGGGCAAAAGCGGAATTTATCAAGACTTTTGGCAAAGATGCTGTGGCAACAACGTTGCTTGACGTAACAAATTCAGACTCGATTTCAGAGGCTTTGGCGAATGCATGTTTGGCTTTTGGGGGTGTAGATATTGTCGTCAATAATGCAGGCATTAGTTTGTCGAAACCCATTGCAGACCATACAATTGCTGATTGGGATAAGGTATACGATATATTAGTAAAAGGTCAATTTCTTGTCAGTCGTGAAGCCGTGGAAGTGATGCGCAAACAAGGTTTTGGTGGCGATATTGTCAATATTGTTTCAAAAAATGCCGTTGTTTCGGGTCCAAACAACCTCGCTTATGGGTCGGCAAAAGCTGCACAAGCGCATGGTACGCGCCTGATGGCAGCCGAATTAGGTGCGTATAAAATACGTGTGAACATGGTTAATCCAGATGCCGTTATTGCTGATTCCAATATTTGGGCAGGTGGTTGGGCAGAAGGACGTGCAAAGGCTTACGGCATTACGGTAGCAGAATTACCCGCGTATTATGCCAAACGGACGCTTTTGAATGAGATTATTTTACCAGAGGATATTGCCAATGCCACGTTCGCTTTGGTCGGCGGTTTGTTGAATAAGTCGACAGGCAATGCGATTAATGTAGATGGTGGTGTGGCGATGGGCTTTTTAAGATAGTGAAAGGATTGAGTCAAAGATTCGCAAAAGTTAATGCTCAAATGACTAAACTATATACTTTTGATACGATTACCGCTTAATTTCGCAACGAACTATTGTACTTAATTAAACGCAATTGAAATCATGGTAGAACAAAACAGTC
>JAYTUR010000842.1:0-1059 GCA_043744475.1 Saprospiraceae bacterium
GTACAAAAGTACAGGTCGCCGGTGAAGTAGCTCAGTTGGTAGAGCAATGGACTGAAAATCCATGTGTCGGCGGTTCGATTCCGTCCTTCACCACAAAAATGCCACAAGATATTGATTATCAATAACTTGTGGCGTTTTAATTTCAGGTCGTTTTCGCCCCTCGCACCATGCGAGACAACAAACGGGGTGCAAATCGCTTCAAATAAGTGGCTAAAAGAACCTTCCCTTTTGCTATGACAATTTCCTCTTTTCCCTTGTGTAAGGCTTTAATTATTTTGGCTGCAACCTCTTCGGGAGAAAAACCATTTTCAGTCGCTTCGTCCATTGTGCCTTGTGCATTCCCCTCTTCAGTTAGCGCATTGAGGCTGATATTTGTGCGTACATAACCCGGGCAAACGAGCAAAACGCGGATGCCATCGTCGTAAACTTCTGACCGAAGCGTATCGAAATAGCCGTGCAAACCATGTTTTGCCGCCGCATAAGACGAGCGTAAAGGTGCACCTAATTTGCCCATAATGCTTGTAACGACGACAATTTGCCCTGATTTTTGCTGTATCATAGATGGTAGTATGGCTTTAGTTACGGCAATTGTCCCCGTCAAATCTACATCGAGTAACCGTTTTGTAACAGATAAATCAGTGTCTTTTGCCAATGAACGTTGGCTCAATCCTGCGTTATTAATCAAAATATCTACGGAATCAATGCGACTCAATAAATTTTCTGCTTTTGTGAAAACCGAATCGTGGTCGCCTATATCCAAGGGCAATATCTCAACTGATACAGTATTTAGACAGTTTGCTTTAACCCGTTCTAATTCTGTTTCGTTCCTTGCGGATAAGATGAGTTGTGCGCCTTCTCTGGCAAATGCGTACGCGAGTGCTTCGCCAATACCTGAAGACGCGCCTGTTATCCACACTTTTTTATTCTTAAAAACCATGTTTGCGTGTTGTTTATTGATTAATTCGTTTTGTTAAATAGTCATTTGTCAATAAAGGGCTTTCCTATAAAAATAGGATATAGCTACTCACTGTTTTTTGCTTCGCAAAAAAGACGTGCGTT
>JAYTUR010000843.1:0-4153 GCA_043744475.1 Saprospiraceae bacterium
CGTGATAAATATGTTTATGAATTCAATTTAAAATTCACTTACGCGCTTGTGTGCTTCATTTTTCTTTTCATAGGCGCACCTATGGGTGCAATTGTGCAAAAAGGTGGGTTTGGCTACCCTATTTTGGTAGCGATTGTCTTTTTTATGGTTTTTATGATTTCTATGATTTATGGTAAAAATTTAAAAGATGCGGGTTCTATTTCTCCTATTACGGCGGCGTGGGTACCTCTTGTTATTTTGATTCCTATATCCATTGTTTTAACTTTTAGGGCAGTCAATGACTATAAATTGTCGCCAGCGGTATTTGATAAGTATGCTAAGAGCTTTACTAATTTATTCAAAATGCTAAAACGACTTGTTAGATCGTCTTCGTAGTTTCATCAAACGCCGAATTATTATGTTAAAAATTATAGAAAAAAACAGCCTGTTTTTTAGTTTATACATCATCAGTTTTTTTGTTGTGTTTTTCAATACATTGAATAAACCGATATTGGAAGCGACTTTGTATTTTAGCGCACATCGCACGGCTTTGGGTGATTCCTTTTTTTCATACTGGACGCTTTTAGGTGAGGCTTTTCCCTATCTTTTCGTCGCTCTTTTTTTTTATTTTTATAAAAAAAATAAGCAAACGACACTCAAAATAGCCGTTACAGGACTCATTATCCTTATTGTCACTTTTATTTTGAAAGAAACTTTTGCATCGCCTCGTCCTGCCAGTATTTTGGAAAAAATGGGTATGGACGACTCTTTCAATTATGTTGCTGGTACAGAATTAAATAAAGGTGCGACGAGTTTTCCATCGGGGCATACAGCGAGTGCTTTTGCTTTGTGGGGTTTGCTAGCATTTCAATATTCTCGTTATAAAAGCGTTCAAATAGTCTTGTTTTTAACGGCATTTTTAGTCGGCGTTTCGAGGGTTTATCTCGCGCAACATTTCCCCCAAGATGGTCTTTTCGGTTCTGCCATCGGCTTAAGTATTGCCCTCTTTGTCGAATCATTTTTTAGTAAACGAATAGATATGTGAAACAAAAGGGTTTTCCTCTAAAAACAAAAATCTTTAAATATCAGCTACGCACGTCTTTTTTGCGAAACAAAAAACAGTGAGTAGCTATATTCTATTTTTATAGAAAAGCCCTTTGTGAAACGATGAGTAAGAGGTTTTGAGGCGAATCTAAGAAACTGTTTTAAAACTAAAAACAGTTTCTTAGCTATAACCGAAAAAAACTAATGTGTCATCGAGTGTTACTTTATGACGAAATGCGTCAAAAGATAAGTATTCTGTTGATAATAGTATTGAAATGTTGGAAAAACACTATACCATCGGAAAATTCAAAAAACTCATTTAGCTTTGCGTTGTTTAAAAAAAACGAACATTGTATAAAAATACGACTCAAAATATGAAACTTATGAAGTTCACGACCTGTCTTTTATTATTCAATTCAATATTTATCATTGGCTGTTTTTCGGATTCAGAAAAAAAAGTCAGTCTAAATGGACGATGGGATATAGCGTATGCAGAGTTAAACGGGCAACCTGCCCCAATGCTTCAGGGTATGTATTTTCAATTTGACGAAAAAAATGTTACCACTAACTTTAATGAGGCAACGCAACCCGAAACCACGCCGTTTTCATTCAAGGATTCAAAAATCATTAAAGAATCAAGTCCAAGTGTAGAATTTGAGGTCACTAATCTATCCGATACGACACTCGAAATGACAACAGAACTGCGTGGTTATGATTTCAAATTGGTTTTGCATCAAAATAAATAGTTTATAACGGATAATGGAAAGTTGAAAATGGAAAATAATCATTCATTATCCACTATCCGTTATCAACAATCCATCCTCCTCCCACATGAAAAAATCTATATACATTTCAATTTTTATCCTTTTTTTAATCCATATCCAAGCATTTGCCATTGACGCAAGTATTACTCATGCCTGTTATAAGGGCGTGAAGGAAAACTACATTGAATTCAATATCTACGTGGTTGGTAGGTCTGTCGAATGGGTACAAGTTGACTCAACAGACTCACAAGCCAGTATTGAAATTGGCATTTACTTCAAACAAAAAGGTCAAGTCGTTCAATTTGATAAATTTGCCATGAAAAGCCCAAAGATGCTTGACCCGCTCAATTTTGAAGATGTGCACCGCTATGCGATAGCCAATGGTGTTTATGACCTTGAAGTAACGCTTAAGGATATGAATAAAGCGGAAAACCCAATCACCTATAAGTCTTCGATTATTGTTGATTATTCAGAAGATATGCTGCGCCAAAGTGATATTCAACTTCTGGGCTTCATCAAACCCGATTCTACTGAGGGGGGGGCTCGTGTGAAACATGGTTACTTTATGGAAGCCTTACCTTTCAATTTTTACGATAGAACGCATCCGAATTTAATATTTTTTAATGAAGTTTATAATTCAGATAAAGCCATTGACGATGATTTCCTCGTCAGTTATGCCGTGCAAAAGCTGTTTGCACAACCCAATGATAGACCATTGATAATTGCACACAAGCGCAAAAAACCAGAGGCTTTTATCGTCAATTTATTGCAATTAGATATTTCAGGGCTTGAATCGGGCAATTACCGTCTTGTGGTGAGTATTCGCAACCGTGCCAATGAATTATTGAGTGAAAAAGAAGTGATGTTCCAACGCAGCAACCCTAATTTGGAAATAAATGTAGATTCTTTATCAGCCGATGCCATTACTTCTGAGTTTGTCGGTCAATTGGAAGAAAAGGATTTGCGCTATGCCTTGAAATCCATCCTTATGAAAGTGCCAGAAGGAGATGTGATGGTCATCAATGAAATGTTGAAGACCAAAGACTTGATGGCTCAAAGGCGTTATATTTTTCAATATTTTACTAAAGTAAGTCCCAACTTGCCCGAACAGGCTTATGATGAATACTTGATGGTTGTCAAAGCCATTGACAAAATGTATAATTATGGTTTTGGCTATGGTTTTGAAACAGATAGAGGACGTATTTATTTAAAATATGGTCGTCCTGATGATATTATTACTGTTGAAAATGAAATGAGCGCACCACCTTATGAAATTTGGGTTTATAATAAAGTAGAAAAAACGCAACAAACCAACGTCAAGTTTTTGTTCTACAATCCCAATTTAGTCGCCAATGGTTACCGCCAACTTCATTCGACCTGCCGAGGTGAAATGAATAATCCGCGTTGGGTAAGTGAACTCTATAAAGGTGTGCCCAATGAACAAACAGGTAGTTTGATTGATGGCAACGGGGGCGTACAACGCAATTTTAACCGCAGAGCAGTTGAACTCATGAATGATAATTAACGAATGACCAATATCTCAATTGTTGCACCTTTATACAATGAAGAAGAATCTTTTCCAACCTTAATCAAAAGGCTCAATGCTTTGATGGATGCGACCCCCCTCAGTATAGAAGTCGTTTTAGTTAATGATGGTAGCCGCGATAATACAGCCGCATTGATGCAGCAAGTGGCTTTGATGGACAAACGATATCATTGTGTTTTTCTCGCTCGGAACTACGGTCATCAGATTGCCCTGTCTGCGGGGCTTTCTAAATCATGCGGTCAGGACGGCGTTATGGTCATTGATGGCGACTTACAAGACCCACCTGAATTGTTGACGGCATTTTATCAAAAATTCAAAGAAGGTTATGATGTTGTGTATGCTGTTAGAACCAAACGAAAAGAAAATGCTTTGAAAAGAACAGCCTATTTGGCATTTTATAGGCTTTTAAAGTCCATTTCTTATATTGACATACCACTTAATTCAGGTGATTTTTGTTTTATGTCAAGACGTGTTGTTGATGTTATGAATCAAATGCCCGAAGAAAGCCGGTTTATACGTGGCATGAGGTCATGGATAGGTTTTGAACAAATCGGCATTGACTACGAACGGTCAGAACGGGCGGCAGGTGAATCAAAATACTCTTTCAGAAAGTTATTGCAATTGGCTTATAATGGTATTTTTAATTTTTCTGAATTCCCGATTAAACTCATCAAACGGGTGGGCTATACGGCTGTGAGTGCTTCATTTATTTACCTTCTTTACAGCATCTATCGAAAGTTAGTTTTTAACGACGTACCGCAAGGTTTTACAGCGACCATATTCATCATTGTGTTTTTTAGCGGCATTCAATTGTTTTTTA